>CAVABL010000027.1:0-12238 GCA_963586735.1 Firmicutes bacterium TM09-10 | reverse complement strand
TCTCAAGGCAGACCAATTTCACATTCGGGATGCCGTTAAAGACGCAAGACACGACGTCGATTTCCTCGTAGCCAAGCGACTTGTACAATTTTCTCGCTCTGGCGTTTGTCACGTTGGTGTCCATACGCAATTCCGAACAGCCGTGTTGCTTGGCATAGGTTTCATAGAATGCGACAAATGTCCGCCCGATGCCCTTGCTCTTTTCGGGCGGATCGACGGCAAGGCCATGCAACACCATGACCTGTTCGTTTGATGCACTATGCTTCCATGCCGCATCTTTGTATTCGGGACCTTGAATTTGGTTGATGATCGCAACGGCAACAATTTTATTGCCGTCTTCCATGATAAACAGGTCTTCGCGGTTCAAAGCGTCTTCTGCCGTTTTTCTTGTAGGATATACATTGCGAATCCAACCGACCGTCGACAAGCCTTTTTCTTCGGCGTCATGAATTCGGGTGTAAATCTTCTCGATGCTGTTAATATCGGTTTTTTTAGCTTTTCGGACTTCCATTTTACTCTTTTTGAATCTAAAAAATTTAGGTTGTTTTTTGTTAGCTTATGCTTATGCCGCGTTATCCGTAGATTTTCATTCCGTGTTTCAAAATATCGTTCAACAGGGCGGGGGCGGCGCACAGGTTGCTTGTGCCGATCAAATCCATTTTCTTTTTTAGGGTTTCCCTCAACACTTGCGCAAGTTCCCGAAATCTCGGATCGTCATCTTGCATTGACACCAACAAATCAATATCGCTCGAATCGGTTGCGTTCCCCTTTGCGTACGAGCCGAAAAGATAACAAAAATCGATTTTGTACAGATTGAAGATGCTGGTGCATATGGTTTTAATTTTTTCGACGGACAGGATTCCGTGTTCCTCGTTTATCGTTCCGTATGCGTTAAGCCGTTCAAGGATATATCGACGTTTGATGTCGTTTATTCTCGATTCGTCGCTTTCATATCTGCAATAAGTGCGCAACGGAATGCCCAAATATTCGGCGCAAGCCTTTTGCGACAAGCCTTTGTCGGTTCGCAATCTTTTTAACGTCATATTGTCACCTCTGTTTTATTATATCACGTTGGCATATAATTGCAAGAGCAATATTGCCAAAACGACATATAAACTTTTCAATCATATTGCTAAAATGGCATATAATTATAAAAACAATGTTGCCAAAATGGCATATATGCTGTTTGAAGCAATGCCAAAATGGCAAAATGTCAACAAAAGACAAGGATTCCTTGAAAATTATCAAAACGGCGATTGGTTGAGGGCAACCGTTTGCCGATGTAGACAAAACGAAATGTTGCGTATTTTAGCAAAGTGTTGGCGGACGGATATATTTTGGCAAAGAGTTGAAAAAGGTTTGCGGATTTGATACAATGATCTTAATTTATTGAGGGTGGCAAATATGAGAAAATTATCAACGGTGTGGAAACTCGTCATAGCATTGGTCGTATGCCTTGCAATTGCGAGCGCGGCGGTTGGCGGATATATTGCAATTGCCAAAAAGTTTGGCATCGGCGCGTTCAATCAGCACGACAAAACGGTTTTTGCGACCGACAGAGAATATCTTGAATTCAGACAGCCGTTCGAGGCAGATTATATATGGATAAATGAAAACGGCGTTGCGGTTTGGGCGGCGTTTTCAAAGGACGTATGGCTTGATGACGACGAGGATTTTGCCACGTTCGATATATCTTGCGACACGCACTACTGGTTGTGGGTGAACGGTGAAGAAATCGTGTGGGAAGGCGCGCTCAAAAGAGGCGTCACGCCGACGGATTCTTATTATGACAGAGTCAGCGTCGAAGGCAAGTTCAAAGCGGGCAAGAACAACGTGTCCGTGCTTGTCAGGCATCTTGGCGACGACGGTTATTCGCACAAGGATTCCGGTCAGGGCGGACTTGTGATAGAGGGAAAAATAGGCGAGCACGATTTTCGCACCGACGGCAGTTGGAAGGCGAAAAAGTACGCATACGATTACGACAAGTCCGATTTTATATTCAACATGAATTTCAGACTATCCGAGAGAGGAAGCAAAATCATCGGTGAAAGATACACGGAATTCTGGAAGGGCGAGGACACGTCGACGTGGGACGATGCCGTCGTGTTGACCGCCGAGCAAAAGAGCGCGTTCGGAAGGAGTTATCTCAATCCGCTTCCTCAAAAGCAGGTTGACGAGGTGGAGTATTTTGACGTTTCCGCTTGCGGCGAGAAGGCGACGAGATTGACAACGTATGAATTTTCGCTTGACGTGAATTCGATGTTTTGCCCCTATTTCGAGTTTGAATCGGACAACAACGAGAGCAGGATCATCTATTACACCGAAAACAAGGCATTGGATTACCGAAACACCTACACCGCCAAAGTCGGTGAAAACAAGTTTTTGGATTTTGCTTGGATAAACGGCGAAAAACTCATCGTCAAGATTGAAAAGGGCATAACGCTCAAAAAAGTCGGCGTGAGAAAAACGCATTACGGCGCAACCCGAAACGAAAACGGATTCACGTGTTCGGACGATGAACTCAACGCGTTGTGGCAAAAGGGCTTGAACACGTTATGGGTGACCATGCGCGACTCATATATGGACTGTCCCGACCGCGAGCGCGCGCAATGGATTGCCGATGCCGTCGTTGAAAGCGACATGAGTTTTTACGCGCTCTCACCCGAGGCGTCCGCGTTGTTCAGAAAGGCTATCGTGACGACTTACGGTTGGGTGCATGCGGACGGCGTGATTCAGACGGTTGTGCCCGACGGCGTCGAAGCGTACGAATTGCCCTTGCAAAACCTTGCGTTTTTGGTGGGGTGCGTCAACTATATGTTTTACTCTGGCGACTATTCCGTCAAGCCCATGGTTTTGTCCATGGCAAAGGGATATTTGCCGCTATGGAGCGTGAAAAACGAGCTTGTGGAACACCGTGAAGGCTCGTGGGATTGGGGAGATTGGGGCACGAACGTGGACATGCTTCCGCTCGAAAACGCTTGGTATTATTACGCCGCGTCGAAGATTGCGCAGATTGCGTCGGACGATGCCGATTTGAAGAGTTTTTGCGAGCAACGCATGGACGAAATCCGCGTCGGATATGCGCAATATTACAAGAGTTTCGGCATTGCAAGCGGCAAAAAGGCGGATGACAGAGCAAATGCAATCGCTGTGCTCGCCGGGCTTTATCGACAAGAGGACAAGGATATTCTCGCAAACACGTTGTACAGCGTGCGCAACAGTTCGCCGTATATGGAAAAGTACGTTGAAGAGGCGCTTTGCGAACTTGGCAGAGTCGATCTTGCTCTCAAAAGAGCAAAAGAAGTCTATCACGACATGATATACGACGAATGCACGACGCTTTGGGAGTCGTGGAGCAAGAGCGTCGGCACGACGAATCACGCATGGGCGGGCGGCACGCTTTTGATTTTGTCGAAGTACGTCGGCGGCGTACGTCCTACGTCCGACGGCTTTGCCACGTTTGAAATCAAACCCGAATTGAGCGTTATGAGAGATTTTTCCGTGACGTTGAATCCCGTGGAAAACGTGAATATAGCGGTGAACGCTCGCAGCAACGGCAATATGCAAACGATGATTGTCCAATGTTCGAGCGAGGGCGGAGTGCTGGTTGTGACGGGCAAAAACTTTGTTTTCAACGGTGAAAGCGTGAAGTCGGACAGTGTCGCGACGCACAGATTCGAGTTGCAAAAAGGCTCGAACACGATAACGTTTGAAACGTAATCGACGCGCAAACGGACGAGTGTTTGGAAGAATAAAACTAACAAGGAGCGCGGGGAACATCCCCGCGCCTGAAAAATGGAAATAACGGTTGAACAACTTGAAAAATTAGGCAAAGACGAACGAGTGATTTTCGACATACGTCCCCAAACGGACAGGGCGTACGGTTTTATTCCCGATTCCGTGAGCGTGAGCGAGGACGAACTTGTTGCAAATCCGCCCGCGGACAAGTCGAAAAAGGTTGTAGTATACTGCGCAAAAGGCATACTCAGCGTAGGCATTGCCGAGGCGTTTTGCGAGCAGGGCTTTGAGGCGTACAGTTTGCAAGGAGGATATTCCGAATATTTGCGCGCTCAGATGCAAAAGCAGGTTGACGATGACTTTTGCAAAAAGGCGGAGCAAAGCATCACCGGCAAATTCAAAAAGGACATTTTCGGCAAGTTTTACAAGGCGATAAAGGAATACGACCTCGTTTGCGACGGCGACGTTATTGCGGTGTGCATTTCGGGCGGCAAAGATTCCATGCTGATGGCAAAACTTTTTCAGGAATACAAGCGGCACAGCAACGTGAATTTCGATGTCAAATATCTCGTTATGGACCCGGGTTATGCCAAGGCGAATCGTGAAATAATCGAGGAAAACGCGCGTCGGCTCAACGTGCCGATAACGGTTTTTGAAACGGACATTTTCGAGTCGGTCTACAACGTTGACAAGTCGCCGTGTTATCTTTGCGCGCGCATGAGAAGAGGATATCTTTACAACTTTGCAAAGCAACTCGGATGCAACAAAATCGCGCTCGGTCACCACTACGACGACGTCATCGAAACCATACTCATGGGTATGTTGCACGGCGCGCAGATTCAAACGATGATGCCCAAACTTCACAGCGCCAACTTCGAGGGAATGGAACTTATTCGCCCGTTGTATCTCATCAGAGAGGACGACATAAAGGCGTGGCGAGATTACAACGGACTGCACTTTATTCAATGCGCTTGCAAGTTTACCGACACCTGCACATCTTGCAACAACGGGCAGAATCACTCAAAAAGGCAGGAAACCAAACTGCTTATTCAAGAGCTCAAAAAGTCCAATCCCGACGTTGAAAAGTGCATATTCAAAAGCGTAGAAAACGTGCAACTCGACACCGTGATAGCCTACAAGAAAGACGGAATCAAGCATAGTTTTCTTGACGATTACGACAAAAAATAACGAATGAACCAAAAGCAAAAAACAAAACTCTTTCGCAAACAAGGGTTTTATTTTGCCGTTTTAACAGTATAAAATGCCGATTTACAAAATATTTCGTTTTTACGGCTTGCGGAGTTTTCCGTTGAGACCTTTTATCAAAAAGCATTTTCCGACGACTGTATCAAGGCTCACTTGTCCGAACAGTCGGCAGTCGGAAGAGTGGTTGCGGTTGTCGCCCATGCAAAACATATTGCCTTCCTCAACGTAAAAATCCAACGTCTGATCGTAAACCGCGACTTCGGAAAGATTGATATAATCCTCTTCGAGTTTCTCGCCGTTGAGATACACTGTGTTTTCAAAAATCTGCACGTGATCTCCGCCGAGCGCGATGACGCGTTTGACGAGTGCTCTGCCCTTAAATGCGCCGCTTGTAGGAACGAATACGACGATGTCGCCTCGTTGGATTTTTGCCACTTTATTCAAAAAAAGCGTTTCGCCGTTTGAATCGTCGTCGTCGAGATTTGCGCCGTTTCCGCCGTCGAGCGTGGGGTACATGGATATGCCGTCCACGATGAAGGAGTCAAGCACGAAGTATTTGACGAGCAGGGCGGACGCCACCGCCAAAACGATCACCAAAAGCACGATCGTGATTGAAATCGCGATGCGTTTCGAGCGGTCTTTCGGCTCTTCCAACATAGGTTCTTGTTGTCCGTATAACAAAGTGTTTTGCATATCCACGTTAAAGTATATTTCGGATTTTTGCGATTATTTTCAAATCCACAAAAAGTTGTTGAGCACGATGTTGTCGACGTCGTTTATCTCAAACGTTTTGACGCAAGAGAACGATGCGAGCGTACGTCCCTCTTCACTCTTGAAATCGGCGTTTTCAAAGAGCAGTTTTTGCCAGAATTCCCCGCCTTTGAGTTTGGTGTGCGCCGTATATTTTTTGAAATCGGGATAAGTGTATGCGCAAAGCGTCAAATCGCGCGCCTCTTTTGAGTACGCGTCGATATGCAACATCGCAAGGCGGCTGATCGATCGCATTTCTTGAACGCTTCTTGACAGTGAAACATCGCCTTTCGGTGCGGAAATACCCTTGATTGCAAAAGGACCTTCCGCCACTTTGAGCGTATTGTCGTCAAGCAAAGCGTCGTCGGTTTTTGCCATAAAATCGCCGATTCCCATACTCCCGTCGTATATGACGTTTGAAATTCTCGGCGTCGTTTCGACTTGCGTCACGTTGTGTTTTGATGGAATGACGCCGATTGTTCTCGTCGACGACATATCGTCGTTTGCATAGCAAAAAGTCGCGTACGCCACGATGAGTTCGTCAAGATCGAAGACGGGAATATCGCAAACGTATTCGTGGTCTCCGACTTTTTGTCTTACGTCAAACGCGCGCCAGTATCTCTGTTTTGACGACGGTTCGCCGTAGCTGACGTACAGCGTGCGTTTCGTTGCTTTTGCGGTCGTGTTGATGCGCACGTACAGTTTGCCGTCCGTCACCTCGAAGCGCATGCTCGGCGACATTGCCCCCGATGAGCCGGCAAGATGAGCTCTCAACCACAACACGAACGCCGCGGCGACGCTTTTTGTCAGTTGCATGCCGCAAGAGTCGGACACGATGAGTTGTTTCACGTCCGATTTTACTAGGTCGAGCATATCGCCGATTTTGTCAAGGTCGCAACAAAGCGAGTCGCGCGTGACGATTGCAAGGGTAGGGCAGGTGACAAACATAGCGTAGGTTTCCGCGCCGACTCCCGTCGAATAGGCAAGTTGCTCGTCGTTTGAGGGGATATCCTTGTTTGAAAATCTGGCGTTTTTTTCTGCCCAGCGATAACCGCCCCCGTTGACCGCGCTCATAGTGCGCACGCGTTTATCCGTGCCTGCCACAAGCCAGCAAAGTTGTGCGCCGATGCCGAAACCGACGACTCCGATATGGTCGTTTTGAACGATGTTTTGCTCTTCGAGCAAACTTATTGCGCGTCTTGCGACTTTTGACCATACGAACCAGGGCGTATTGCGTGCGTTCGTTTCGATTTTATAGAGGCGATTTTGACATTCGGGATATTTAGCAAAACTCAAATCGGACGGATATGACGTTTTCGTTCCCTCAAAAACTCCGCAAAAATCGAGCGTACAGGCAACGAACCCTTCCTCGACGAGCAACCGCATGGCGTCCATGGGGTGCGGATTTTCAAAAGCGGGCAAAACCAAAACCGCAGGGCGAGCGTCTTGCCAACGAGCGTCGTAATAGACGTTGCAACATATGCGAACGCGCCCCTCTTTTGAGGATTCCGCCGTGAAAATTTGCTTTGAGCAAACGATATTATCCGTCGTATGACTTGAGATGATTGAGGCTTCCAAAGGCGCTTGATGCGCGTCGAACCCTTCCCACACCTCCGTCGGTGTCATAAATTTGAGTTCCATACCTTGCATTATATCTCAAAAGCGCAACAATGTAAAGAAATAAAACTTTTGTTAGAAAAACGTCCGCGCGCGCACGTATGCGATTCGTCAATTCGTCAAAAGAATCGTTCTCGCTCGCGCTTACATCGCAAGCGACGTCGGGCGCGTTTTGCGTGTCGCTTGAAATTTCGTTTATGTACGAAAGAGTCGCGCTCTTTTTCAGACAGCTTTGATATTCGTTGCACATTTTTATCATCGCTTCCTCGTCGGGCAGAAGAAAATCCATAAATCACCTCACGATTATTATATTTACCGCCACGTGCCAAACGTGAGCGTCACCCCGATTCTTTCACTGCAATCGTGACGGACGGCGTAAGAGTCAACTCTTCGAGACAGTCTTCTTTGAGACTTCTGCCAACTGCTTGATACGCTTTCGTTTGCAATGACAAAAAATCGACGTTTATTGTCTTTGAGAGTTCGCACATTTGCAAAAGTCGTTTTTCGATGTCATTTGCAAGTTCGGCGGCATACAGTTTGACGATGTCGTCCGAGGTTGAAAGCACCTCGTCCGTTTGAATTTTTTGAACGTCGGCAAGGTCTGCGGTCAGGTGGATTTTCGCCGTTATGTTTTTCCCGTCGGCTTTGATTTTCACGTCTTTTTTTAGAATTTTGAACTCAATCGTTCCGCCGTCAGCCGACGTATAATTCAGCGTTCCCGTCACGTCGTGACTGTGATACAGCGCGAGGATTTCGGCGTATTCGTTTTCAAGCACGCTGCAATTTTTCATGTCAAAAACCATTGCTCTCGATATGTCGAGTTCATATGCGTCGTCATCGCCGCCCGATTCCGAAAGGGGAGCGGATGTCGGTTTTGCAACGATATAGGGAATGACGTTTGCCTTGCTTCTTGAAAGGGAGCGAGCCAAAAAGTCTTTTGCCGTCGTGCGAATCATGCCGTCCGAGCCTTCTTCGTTGACGAGTGCCTGTTGCAAAAAGAAGGGCGAACTTGTCGTAGTGCCTATGCGAAGAGCAAGCATCTCGGACGGAGATTTATCGCCCGTCACGATGATTGTTTGCTCTGGCAGAGCGTACATCGCAGTGAGCGGATAAATGAGTTGCATGTGGTCAAGCGAAAATGCAGATTGTGACAAAAACACGACGTTACAGTGTGAAAGTGACACGATTAAACCCAGTTTTCGCGCAATGACGTCCAACGCACCCGCAATCGTATTGCCGTTTGCCGAGGCGCAAACATAACTCGTTTGCGAGGTTTCACCGCTTGACGAGCCGACCAGAGCAGCCTGCGCGCTCACTTCAAACTGCGTGCCGTCATAGTCGATTCCTATGCCGAGAACGACCGCTGATTTTGACAGGGACGGCGTTTCGACAAGTCTTCCGAACACAATCAAAAAAACGGCAATCGTCAAAAACACAAACCATTTCGTGCGCATTAGATATGACGGAACGTTAAGTTTTTTCACGGCGTTTCCCCCTTTGTGCGCATGCTTTTCGTTGACAAAAGTTTGCCGTCGCGCAGACTGTCGGGCATCTCGCAGCCCTCGATTTCGGGCATATATTCAAAGTCAAGGCATGCGTACAATTGCTGATTTTTTCTCTTTTTCGCAACTGCAACCGCAAGCACGGACAACGGCAGCAAAAGAGCAAGCGCGCTCGACGCATAGCCGAACATGCCGAGCGCAACGTCCGTTACGTCCTGCAAGGACGATGAAAACGCCGTTGCGCACATCACCGCCGCGGGACAAAGTATTTTTGAGGGCAAGGCCGTTCCGAGCGCGCGCTTACACGCCTCGTTTGCGCCGTCAAACAGAAAAGCGAGAGAATACAGCGACATCATCAAAATTCCAAACAGATTCGTCCATTCCATTCGCCCTATTTCAAGCGAAAGTTGGTTGAAACTTGCAATGTGAATGAGCAAATCTTGCACCGTTTTCAGAGCGTTGCCGTACAGTGCGACGCCTATGAAGACGACAACGTTCGCAATCGTCCAAGTTGTTGCGATGCCGAGGGTGAGATAGGGCGTCTTTTTGTTGCGTATGCGCAAAAACGCAAACGGAAACAAATCGCCGAGCCACAGTCCGTATCGGAATGTTGACAAAACGAGTTCGGAGGGTTCTTTGGAAAAGACGGGAAAATTGCGCCCGATGTCCATATCCGCGTCCAAAAACGCAAGATTCAAAATTATGACGACAAGGAATATCGGCGCAAACAATTCGCAACTTCTCGCGATTGCGCGCGAGCCTTTAAGCCCGAGATACACCACGGGCAACAGGAACAAAACGTAGATGAGAAAAGGTTGCGAGCCTGCAAACAATTCGTGCGTGAGATAGGTTGCGCAATAGCAAAAGTAAAACACCGTTTTCAAAGCGAGCCAACAAGACGCAACGAGGCAAATCGCCTTGTAGGCGACGCTGTTCGTAGCGCGCAACAAGGCGTCGCCGCCCATGTTTGAAAACGCAAAAACAAGCATGGCGCATATGCCCTCAACAAGCGTGAATGCAAGGAAAATCCAAAAAGTAGACGATGAAAATTCCGATGAGATTATTCCCGGCGCGGCGGACAGTTTGAACGCAAAACCCACCGCGACGACGATTGCGGCGGCTTGTGAATTATAGATTGTATCAAGTGGCAGATTTTTTCTCAATCCGTGTTTTATCGTGCTATTATTCATATCAAAACCTTTGATTGTGTCAATTTTTGCGAATACGCCTACGATTTAGCGTGGGAATGGAATATGGGCGCAACTCCATTGACGACGAGTCAGCTTTGAGCATTCCGTCCTGAAGGTCGGGCGAAATTCTCGGGGCGTACGGGGCAAGATATGGCGTTCCGAAATTCTCGAGCGAGCACAAGTACGCAACGATTATTATCGTCAAAATTATCATCCCGACAAACCCCAGCACCGCGCTTATGCACAGATACAAAAAACGCAATATCGACATTGCGCCCACTTGGTCGGGCACGCAGAATATGCCGATTGCCGACAGTGCGACGACCAGCACGGAGGGCGAGGATATCAACCCCGATTTTACCGCCGTATCCCCAAGCACGATTGCGCCCACGACGGACAGCGAGATGCCGAAATATCTCGGCATGCGTATGGAAGCCTGATTGAGCACTTCAAAAAGAGTCAGCACGATGAGCATCTCGATTGCGGGCGGAAACGGGATATTCGTGGTTGCCGACATGAGCGTCATCAAAAATTTTATGGGCAGCAGTTGAAAGTGATATGTTTGGAGGGCAACGTACGCCGCCGGCAAAAATATCGTCAAAAGCGCGCCGAACATCCTGAACATGCGTATCATCGAGGCGCGCCAGTCCCCCGAGTAGTAATCGTAGCCGTCCTGCACGTCCTCGAATATGAGATAGGGGAGCGTGACGGCAATCGGAGATCCGTCCACCAAAATCACGATGCGTCCTTCGAGCAGTTTTGCTGTTGCGACGTCGGGTTTTTCCGTCGTGCCCGCCTGAATGAAAAACGAATTTTTCTTTGTTTGTATGAAGGACAAGACGTATGCGCTGTCCACGATGCCGTCCACGTCGATTTTTGCGATTTTGTCCGAGAGACGCGCGACGATTTTGTCGTCGGCAATTCCTCTTATATACATCAGCGCGACCGTCGTTGCCGAGTATCTTCCCACTTGAAATGTTTTCGTCACGAGGTCGGGTGATTTGATGCGCTTGCGCACGAGGGATAGATTCGTTTTTATTTCCTCGATAAACCCCTCGCGAGGACCTTTCATCACCGACGACGTAGGCGGTTCGCCGATTGCTCGCGCGGCGGGTTTCCGCAGAGAAAAGACAAAAGCGTTTTCCTCGCCCTCGACATACAGCGCAATGTCGCACGCGGCGATGTTGCCTGGCGAATCCTTGATTGCGACGACGTCGATTTCGTCGGCGTACGCAACGGAGTTTTGCAACGCTTTGAGATACGGCGGCTCGAGATTTTCACAGTTTTTGAGAGGGTTGAGCACATCCTGTTCAAACAAAATTTTGTCGATATTGCCGTCAATATATGCAAAAAGGCATTGTTTTTTTCCAACGCACAACCGACGGCACTTGAAGTCGTCGCTATACGAAAAGGTTTTTTTCAGGTCTTGTTGCAAGTCGTCTATATTCACAAGCACATTATTGTCAAAACGACGAATTTATAAACGATGTTCAATTGAAAAAAACCGCCCTCGATTGAGAGCGGCATATACTTTTCGTTTATCCTGCGTTTATTCTGCGTTTATTCTGCGGTGTTTTCGTTATTTTTCCGTGTTTTCGGTCTCTTCGGTTCTGTTTTCTTTTTTGTCTTTTGGTTTGCGGAAAACCACAAATTTTTGCCAAATGAACTCAAGCACGAAGTTGACAATCATGACAGTACCCTCTGCGATAATGCCTGCCGCGTCCGAACCGATTGCGCCGACGAGAAGGCTCTTTATCGTGTGAACGTACCACGTTTGGAAGGGATAGAAGGGAACGTAGAACAAAAATGCCAGAATCATTGCTTTTGGCACGTTGCCGGCGTCTTTGAACGTAAATTTGCGGTTGAAAGTGAAATTCCAAAGTATCGACGCACAAAGAGCAACTGTCGTTGCGATGAACGTGACGAGGTCCATATCCTCGACGATAAAATGGATTGTTCTTCCGTTTGAAGGGATGACTGCGTTCAAAATGGAGAACGTCACAAGTTGAATGATGCCCGCGCTCGCCGCACAAAGAGCGTATTTGATGAATTGTATCACGCCTTTTCTCTTTTCTTTTTTGGCGTTTCTCTCTGCTTGTTTGAGGCTTGTTTCGTACAGTATGCCTTTTTTAGATTCTGTCGTTTCCTCCGTTTCGGGTGCGGTTTGTTCGGCGATTTGCTCGTTTGTGTTTCGGTCTTGTTCCATAATTAACTCCTATGAAGACAGTTTACCAC
>CAVABL010000026.1:0-12306 GCA_963586735.1 Firmicutes bacterium TM09-10 | reverse complement strand
TCTAACCGCGCAACCGATACACGCTCTCAATTCGTGCAAGGACAAAACTTCAATCCACAGTTCCGCTATATCGCTTGCTTGGTGGTGCGCCTATGGCGCAAGCGGATAATATCAATTCTTCCAAAACCCGAACGCAGTGAGGATTTCATCGCACCCCGTGCGATATCATTGCAACGCAGTTGCCACCTCAACCCACGCAAAGCGTGGATATCATCACGAAGTGATTTCATCCGAGCAAAGCGAGGATATCATCGCCGCAGGCGATATCATTGATTGCGCCAACAGCGCAATCCCGTGTGATATCATTGATTGCAACCCCGTTGCAATCCCCTCTCCTCCAACACCGCTTCTTCAACCGCTTTTGCAAGTTGTCCGGCGCAGGACGTATTTTTGAAGCCGCATTTCACGTCTTTGAGTTTTTTGTCGATTTCGTCTGCGCTCATGCCTTCCACGAGAATGGGGATTGCGCTCAAATTGCCAGGGCAACCTCCGACGAAATGCACATTCGTGACGACGCCGTCGTTGATGTCAAACTCGATTTCTTTTGCGCAAGTGCCTTGCGTTTTGTAGGTATAATGCATAAATTCACCTCGAATTGTCGTTGTTTGCATTTTATATCACATCTTGTCGCAGGTCAAACGTTTTTGGATTTATTGCACATCGCAACTCAAAGTTGCAAAAGCCGCCGCCGCATGACTTGACAAATCCCTTTATTAGAACAATAATGTTTATATTATATACAAAATCCTAAAAAGGAGAACGGATTATGTTTGAAAAACTTGATCAAATCAAGCCTGCGCTCAAAACTCTCGTGAGCGAGCTTCGCAAGAAATACGCTTACGCTTCCGTGCTTGCCGTTGACGACGACAATCGCGGATGGAGAATAAGTCGCACGGGCAAGAGAATATCAGCGCAAGGTTTGGACGTCGGCGCAGGTTACGTCGTACGAGTGTTTGACGACGTCGGATGTGCTGAATACTCTTTCAACGAATTTTCCGAGGACAAAATTCCTCAAATCGTCAAAACGATTGAGGAGCGCATAGCGCAAGAGGCGCAAAACGTTCCAAAGGGCATATCTCCCCTTCCCACTCCCATTCCGAGCGACAAGCCGGCAACGCTCAAAAAAGTGAGTGCTTACGCTATCGATCCGAGGCAAATGGGCGACGAGGCAATCCTTGCGCGTCTTGACGAGATCCGCAACAAAGCGTTGACGGTTGACGGCGTTCTCGATGCAATCGCAACCATTTCGTACAGGGCGTACAGAAAGTTGTTCATTTCTGAAAATCGCGACCTCGATCAAACTGTCATGTGGACGAACGGCGCAATCGTGGCGATGGCGGCGCGCGGCGAGGAAGTCAAGGACGCCTACAAAGGTTTCTCCGTTCTCGGCGGTGCGGAACTGCTTGACAAAATGGACGACTACGCCACCAAAGTCGCAGACGAGGCGGTTGAACTTTTGAAGAGCGAGCCAATGATTCCCGGCGAGTACGATTGCATATGCGATCCCGACACGACGGGCATGATCGTGCACGAAGCGTTCGGACACGGAGTTGAAATGGACATGTTCGTCAAGGACAGAGCGCTTGCTGCAAGTTTCATTGATCAAAGAGTTGCAAGCGATCTCGTCACCATGCACGACGGCAACGCTGTTGACGACACCGCAACTTGCTGGTTTGACGACGAAGGCACTCTCACGGGCGACACCATCGTTATAGACAACGGCATGCTCAAACGCGGCATGTGCGACGCACTCTCCGCCGCAAGACTCGGCGTCGAGCCAACCGGCAACGGAAGGCGCGAAAGTTACGAGCGCAAAGTTTACACGCGCATGACGAACACTTATTTCGAGGGCGCAAAATCGGGCGTAACCCCCGAAGATATGATCGCCTCCGTCAAATACGGTTTCTTGCTCGAATCCCCGTCGAGCGGCATGGAAGATCCAAAAAACTGGGGCATACAGTGCATGGTCACGAGAGCAAGGGAGATCAAGGACGGCAAACTCACCGGCAAGATCTTCTCGCCTATCGTGCTCACGGGCTACGTTCCCGATCTTCTCAAATCCGTCAGCATGATGAGTTCGGATCTCGTCACGTGCGGAAGCGGATATTGCGGCAAAGGCTACAAGGAATGGGTGAAAGTATCCGACGGCGGCCCGTATATGAAGGCGCGCATAAGACTTGGTTGAGAGGTGATATTATGTTGGAAAAAATCAAAAAAGCGTTGAGCGAACTCAACGTAAATCGTTGGAGAATCAACGAAGTCAAAGAGGAATCGGCGGAATTGTTTTTCGTCAGACGCGCGCTTGACACGAGGCGCATCAAAGACACTCACAAATTCACCGTCACGGTATATCGCGAGGGCGAAAAGGACGGCAAAAAACTTGTTGGAAACATGAGCGCAAGCGTCATTTCATCCATGACTTACGACGAGGTGAAATCGGCAATCGAGAGCGCCTGCTACGCCGCTCAATTTGCCATGAATCCTTATTTTGACGCCCCCGAAAAAGTCACGTCGAATCTCGTCGAAAAAACGGGCGAACTTGCAACCGCACCACTTGCCGAAAGTGCGGGCAAAATGGCGGCGGCGATTTTTGAAGCCGACGACAACGAGCACGCTTTCGTCAACTCGACGGAGGTATTCTGCCACAGGACGTACAATCGCATTCTCACGTCGGAGGGCACGGACGTATCTTTCACGAACGCCGTGTGCAAGGGCGACTGCGTCGTACAATGCAAAACTCCCGAGGACGTTGAACTCATCAATCAATTCGAATATGACGACGTCAACACCGACGCGCTCAAACAGGGTGTCAAGGAATATCTTGCTTTCGTTTACGACAGAGCGTGCGCGCAAAAGACCCTCAAAAGTGGCAAATACAACGTCATTTTGAGCGGCAAAAATCTTGCCGAAATCCTTTCCTATTACGACGAAAAATCGGCGGCGGATATGATTTATCCGGGCTATTCCACGTGGAAAATCGGCGACGGCGTGCAGGGCGACGTCACGGGCGACGCTCTTTCGCTCTCGTTGGTTGCGACAAGGCCGTTCAGCAGTGACGGCATCGAGATGAAAGATTTGCAAGTGATTGCAAACGGCAAACTCAACGCCATACACGGAAGCACCCCCTTCTGTCGCTATCTCGACATAGAGCCGACGGGCACTTACGGCAAGATGAATTGCACCAACTCGGGCAGCGTATCATTTGCCGACATGAAGAAAAAACCGTGTCTTTGGGCGGTTGCGTTCTCCGACTTTCAGATGGATGCGTTCTCGGGACACTTCGGCGGCGAAATTCGTCTTGCCTATCTCATCGAAGACGGCAAAGTGACAGCAGTCACGGGCGGCTCGATAAACGGCAATCTCATCGACGCGCAACGCAACATGCGTTTTTCAAAGGAGAGATTCACCTCTGCAAACTACGAAGGACCTTATGCCGTTGAGTTTTGCGACGTATCGGTTGCCGGCACGGCGGACTGATTTTCGACAAGCCCGACAATCGACGTTATCAACAGGCGCAAACATGGCGGAAATCAACGTTATCAATCGACGCAAAATCTCGCCGAAAACATTTGAAAATCAACTCAAAACACAAAAAAAATCCTCGCAAGATTTAGCGAGGATTTTTTTTTGTGCATTTTACGTTATTCCGATGTTTATGTTGCGATTTCGTTTGCAAAAACATCGTTTTGTTAATTTGGTTTCAAAAACGGCAAGGTCGGCAAAGTGCCGTCTTTGACAATTTGTTTCAACATATTTGCAAAACATTGCGCTTATGCAGAATTTGTCGAAAATTATGCCAAAATCTATTGACATAATCATTGCAAATATATATAATCGTTTTTGACAAATAAGTTTAGTTTTGCTAAACTTTTTGTTAAAAAATGCAAAACTTGTTAAACTTGCTGTCGATTTTGTCTAAACCGCCGCAAAAGTTTAGCAAAACTAAACGAAAAGTACGATTCGTGTATATTTTCGCAAATGAGGCGTTTGTATGGAACTTGGCACGAAAATCAAGAGGTTGCGCCTTCAAAACAACCTCACGCAAGAGGAACTCGCCGACAGGTGCGAACTGACAAAAGGGTATATCTCGCAACTTGAAAACGAGCTTACTTCCCCGTCTATCACCACTTTGGAGGACATTCTCAACGCCCTCGGAACGACGTTTGCGGACTTTTTCAAAGACGAAAAGGAAGAAAAGGTCGTTTTCACCGAAGCGGAGTTTATCGAAAAGGTTGCCGACACGCACAAAATCGAATGGCTCGTTCCCAACGCACAAAAAAACGAAATGGAGCCTATACGCGTGACGATAGAGCCGCACGCAACGCTCGAAGAGGACGTTCCGCACGAGGGCGAGGAATTCGGCTATGTGTTGTCGGGCAGAGTTTGGCTTCACATCGGGCAAGCGGCGTATTGTGTGAAAAAGGGCGAAGTGTTTTACTTCACATCCTCAAAACCGCACCGCCTTGAAAATCGCACGAACGAAAAAGCAGTCGTATTGTGGGTTGCTTCCCCACCGACCTTTTAATAAAATCGCCGCGCAAAAATCGTCGCCGAGGCAACGCGCAGATTTGCGTATCACCGAGAGCCTTCCTCGATTTATTGCGTTTCTACCGCACAGAGAATCTTTGCTGTCAAAACAATACGGCAAACAATCAAGCCGCAGTTTCGCAAGATTATCTGTTTGGTGAGAGCGTGCTTCGCACGCAAGCGGACTATTGAATATTCCGCAACCCTCGCACTGCGAGGATATCACATGAGCAAAACGAGTATTTCATCGTTGCACGGCAACGATATCACTGCGGCATTGCCGCAAATCGACTGCACCGAATGTGCACTTTTGGGGGTCTACCTATGACAAACAAAACACCTGTTGACAACATCATCGAACTTCGCAACGTTTACAAAGAATACGACGGCAAACAAGTGGTCAAAAACGCCAGCCTTACAATCAAGCGCGGCGAATTTGTCACGCTGCTCGGTCCGAGCGGATGCGGCAAGACCACGACCCTGCGCATGATTGCCGGTTTTGAAATGCCCACAAGCGGCAAAATTATCTTCAACGGCAAGGACATCACGGACACTCCTCCGCACCTGCGTCCCGTCAATACGGTGTTTCAGAAGTACGCGCTTTTCCCGCATCTGAGCGTTTTTGGCAACATAGCGTTCGGTCTCAAACTCAAAGTCATTCCCAACGGCACGAAGACCAACAAAAAGGGCGAGACGGTGCAACTTTTCAGGAAGTACACCAAAGCCGAGATAAAGCAAAAAGTCAACGACGCGCTCAAAATGGTTGACCTTGAAGATTACGGACACAGAAACGTATCTTCTTTGAGCGGCGGACAACAACAACGCGTTGCGATTGCGCGCGCTCTCGTCAACGAACCGGAAGTGTTGCTCCTTGACGAACCTCTCGGCGCACTCGACCTCAAAATGCGCAAGGACATGCAACTCGAACTCATGGACATGCACAAACGTTTGGGCATAACTTTCATTTACGTCACGCACGACCAGGAAGAAGCGCTCACCATGTCCGACAAAATCGTCGTTATGCGCCTTGGCGAGATACAACAAATCGCAACTCCCGAAAAAGTTTACGACGAACCGGCAAACGCATTCGTTGCCGACTTCATCGGTGAGAGCACCATTCTTTCGGGCGTCATGCTCGAGGATTGCAAAGTCGAATTTTGCGACACCGTTTTCGAGTGCGTGGACAAGGGATTCAAGCACAACGAGCCCATCGACGTCATCATACGACCCGAAGACGTCAAAATCAAAAGCGTCGACGACAAGCGCACCATACTCACGGCGCAAGTCATCTCGTCCGTGTTCAAAGGCGACCACTATCAAATCACGTTGCTTGCCAACGGCAACGAAATCGTCGCGCACGACACCGACACCTACGACGTCGGCGAAACGGTCGGCATTTACATCAAGCCGTTTGACCTTCACATCATGCACAAAACGCGCATCATCAACGAAATCGACACTTATATCACGGGTGAAAACCTCGTTGAAATATGCGGCGTAGATTTTGAATGCAAGACGGATCTTCCCGTCGAAACGCCCGTCAAAGTCTCGGTTGACTTTGACGACGTCGAAATCACCGACGACGAAGAGGACGGACAAATCGGCGCAACCGTGCTTTCGTCAATTTACAAAGGCAGTTATTATCAGGCTATACTCTCCACCGACGACCACTACATTTTCTTTGCCGACACCGACGACGATTGGCTCAAAGGCGACCGCGTAGGCATCAAAATCGCGCCCGAAAAAATCATCATCGAAGTGCGTGACGAGCAAGAAAAAGTCGTTGAGCAAGTCGTCAAGGACGAAACTCTCACCAAAGAAGAGCAGGAAGCAATCGAAGAGGCTCGCCTCACCGAACCCGAAAAATTCGACGCCGTCGAGGAGATTATCATCGAGGCGGAACAACAAGAAACAAAGCAGGACGGAGACGATTCTCAAAAGGAGGATGAAGAGTGAAAAACACCTCTCGCAAAAAATTCAGATTGACGAAAAAGGTATTCGCTCTGCCCTACGTTCTTTTTCTGTTGCTGTTTGTGGTAGTGCCGCTCGTGCTTATCCTCGTCAACGCGTTTTTGGACAGCGACAACAATCTGACACTTGAAAACTTCAAGACGTTCTTCACGTCAAAATCGAGTCTTGTAGTGCTTGGCAACTCTTTGCTCGTCGGCGTCATCACCACAATACTCTGCCTCGTCATCGGCTATCCCGTGGCATATTTTCTCTCAAAGATGTCGAGCGGACGGATTCTCGTGCTTTTGTACGTCATCCCAATGGGCGTCAACTTCCTCATCCGCACGCTTGCAACGAAAGCGATATTCATTGCTCTCGGCGTTGAACTCGGCATGGGAACGGTGCTTTTCGGCATGGTATACAACTATCTTCCGTTCATGATACTCCCCTTACACACGACGATTTCGGGCATTGACAAGAGTTACATTGAGGCGGCGCAGGATTTGGGCGCAGACAAAGCGACCGTATTTTTGAAGACGACGCTTCCCCTCTCGATGAGCGGCATATTCAGCGGAATCACGATGGTGTTCATCCCGACGATTTCGACGTACGCAATCTCGCAATTGCTCTCAAACGGCAAGATATTCCTGTTCGGCGATTCGATACAATTGAGTTTCGAGCAGGGCATGTACGGCGTCGGTTCGATCATGAGCCTCGTCATGCTCGTGTTCGTTCTCATATCCAACTTCGTCATGAACAAGTTCAACCGCAACAGCAACGCAGTGAGGAGGTCGTTATGGTAAAACAAAAAATAATAGGTTTCTTTGAAAAGTTTTATCTTTTGATAATTCTTGCCATACTTTACGCCCCCATAGTGTTGCTCATTATCTATTCGTTCTCAAACAGTTCCAACTTCAACTTTGACAACGGATTCAGTTTCGAGGCGTACGTATCAATTTTCAAGTCGGACAAATCGGGAGACCTTTGGAGCGCGATTGCCAACACGTTCATCATTGCGAGCATAGCCTCCGTCGTTGCGACCGTCATGGGCACGTTTGCGTCGATAGGCATTTTCAACCTCGGCAAGAGAGCAAGGCGCGTCGTCGAAAACGTCAACCAATTCCCGATTATCAACAGCGAAATCGTCATGGCGGTTTCGATGATGGTGTTCTTCATCACGTTCGCATTCCCCGAGGGTTATCTGCGCCTCGTCATTGCGCACATAGCGTTCTGCACGCCCTACGTCGTGCTCAGCGTGCTTCCCAAACTCGAATCTATGGATCCCAACATTTACGAAGCGGCGCTCGACCTCGGCGCAAATCCGTTCATAGCGATGACCAAAGTCATGATTCCCATCATCACGCCCGGCATAGTGAGCGGATTCGTCATGGCGTTCATCATGTCGATGGACGACTTCATCATCACGCAAATCAACAAGGGTGCGGCAACGGGCATCAACACTCTTTCCACCTACATATATTCGGACGCGCGCGTGCAAGGTCTCGAGCCGTTCTGGTACGCAATCTTCTCGATTATATTCGTAGTCGTGCTTGCGGGCGTGCTTACGATAAATCTCGTCAAAATTCAACGCGAAAAGAAAAAGAACAAGGAGGCAAACGCATGAAAAAACGCATTGCAACGCTCGTCGTTTCACTCCTCGTTTTGTGTTCGATTCTCCTTCCCGTGCTCACCGCATGCAACAACGGCGCAAAGGGTGAAAGCGGCGGCGACAAACTTGTCATTTACAACTGGGAAGACTACATCGACAGCGAAATAAACTCGGACACCGGCAAAACGCTCCTTGACGAATTTGCCGACTATTATAAGCAAAAAACGGGGCGCGCGCTCTCAATCACCTACACCACGTTCGACACCAACGAAACCATGATGACGAAGGTGCTCAAAGGCGATGCCAACGTCGATTTGATATGCCCGAGCGAATACGCAATCGAAAAACTGCTCACGGCAAACTGTCTTCTCAACCACAACGACATCAAAGCGGAAATTCAGGACGATTTGACCAAATACGGCATTTCACTTGACAATATGAGCAGTTTAAAGTCAGGTTGGGGCAACATCGATCCCGACATAATGGACGTCATTTCATCCATGTTCAACAACGTCGTATCGCAAGACGGCAAATCCCACGACATGACGGAATACATGGTTCCCTATATGTGCGGCACGCTCGGCATCCTCTACAACACGTCCGTCGTCAGCCTCGAAGAGCTTGAACGCTACGGTTGGGGCGTGCTTTGGAACGTGCAGAAAAACGAGAAACTCGAAAACAAAATTCTCATGAAAGACAGCGTACGCGACACCTACGCCGCCGCAATCTTCTACATGTACGAATACAACCTACTCCCCGAAAAATACAAAGATTACACCGTGCAACAACTCATCAACTGCACCGACGACGAAATGGTTGCCGCGGCAGAAACGGTGCTCACCGAGCAGCGCGAACACATCTCGGGCTACGAGGTTGACTTCGGCAAGGACGACATGATCAACGAGATCGTTTACGCCGACTTCGCATGGAGCGGCGACGCCCTTTGGGCAATCGAGGAAGGCGGTTACGACGAGGACACCGACACCTATCAACTCGGCTATTACGTCCCCCCCGTCGCAAGCAACATATGGTACGACGGTTGGTGCATTCCGACATCCGTCAACAACAAACTTGCCGCGATGATGTTCATCGACTATATGTGCCGTCCCATGAGTTCGATCAGAAACTCCGTTGCAATCGGCTACACTTCGGCAACGAGCAAGAGCGTGCTTGAAGGCGACGAAGACGTGCTTGCCTACCTTGAAGATTGCGAGTATGACGTTGAAGAGTATTTCGTAAACGAGGGACGCTATCCCGTCATTGACGACAGCCTTGGCGTAATGCGCGACTTCGGCAAGCGCAACGATGTTGTCGTCAACATGTGGCAGCGCGCAAAGTCGGGCGACGGCGTTGACGTAAACTTGTGGTACGTGCTTATCGCAGTCGTCGGCGCAATAGGACTTTGCGTCGGAGTGTACTTCATCGTTCAGTCGGCAAAACTCCGCCCCCGCAAAGCAAAAAAGCAAGCAACCGATGAGCAAGAGTAAATAATTTGTTTCGGGCAGGTTTTCACCACACCCCAAACAAAACAATCAATATTCTCCAAACATCTTGACAACAAGATGTTTGGAGAATATTTTAATACTAACCCCCGAGAGAGAACACAACCCATGAAAAACTTTTTTCGCAAACTTTTCATAAAGGATTATCAGGACACGCAAAATCCGCAAGTTCGTTTCCGCTACGGACTTGTTGCGGGCATTTTCGGCATAATATCCAACGCCCTTCTTTGCGTGTTCAAACTTATTGTCGGCGTGATCGGCAACAGCATCACGATCGTGGCGGACGCAATCAACAACCTGTCCGACGCAGGCAGCAGCGTAGTGACGCTTGTAGGCTTCAAGTTGTCGTCGACGCCGCCGGACAAGGATCATCCGTTCGGACACGCGCGTTACGAATACGTCACGTCGCTTTTAATATCGGTGACGGTTTTGCTCATCGGCATATTGCTTTTCAAGTCGTCAATCGAAAAGTGCATCACGCCCGAAGCGGTGAGCGTGAGCGTATACACCTATATCGTACTAGGCGTTGCAATCGTCATGAAACTCGTGCAGATGCTCATATATCTTGATTTTTCAAAGGCGATAAACAGCGGCGCACTCAAAGCGTCGGCGGCAGACAGTCGCAACGATGTGCTTGCAACGTTTGCAGTGCTCGTATCGACGATAGTGATCGACGTTGCCGGCGACAAGATAGATCCCAAAATCAGCGTAGACGGCATCATGGGCATAGCGGTGTCGGCGTTCATCATCGTGTCGAGCGTTCTTCTTGTCAAGGAGTCGATATCTCCTCTTCTCGGCGAAAAGCCGCCCAAGGAACTCGTTGACAAGATCACTGCAAAGATACTCTCCTACGACGGCGTCATCGGCGTACACGACCTTGTCGTGCACAGTTACGGTGACAATCATTGTTTCGTCGTTGCGCACGTTGAAGTACCGCAGGACGTTGAAATAACGAAGAGCCACGACGTGATCGACAACATCGAGCACGATTTTTGGAACGATATGCGCGTGCACATCACCATACACATGGATCCCGTCGACACAAAAAACGAACAACTTGCCGAGTTGAAACAGCGCGCGCAAACCGCGCTTGCCAATCTTGACGAAAGTTTGACTCTTCACGATTTCAGGCTTGTGAGCGGACAAACGCACACCAACATGGTTTTCGACGTCGTCATACCCTACGAGTGCAAACTCACGCTTGCCGACGTAAAGGACGCAATGAAAAAGGAATTTGAAAACGACCAAACGAAATACTATTTTGTCATCGACGTTGACAGAAAAATGTCGTGACGCTTGCATACACGGCGCAAAAATGTTAATATAGCAGTGCAAAACACAACGATTGACACGCAATCGAAAGCGAGGATATACATGCTCACAAGTTCACAGCGCGCAAAACTGCGCAGTATGGCGCAAAACTTAAACCCCATATTCCAGATAGGCAAAAACGGCATCGGCGACAATCAGATTGCCGACATCTCCCTTGCGCTTGATTTGCACGAACTCATCAAAATATCCGTTCTTCGCAACGCCGAAACGGATGCAAAAACCGTATTGAATGAAATATGCGCCCTCACCGGCGCCGAACCCGTCACGGCAATCGGCAACAAGGTTGTCATCTTCCGCCGCTCCACCCGCGACGACGAAGAACATATCAATTTGAATTAATAATTAGCAATTAATAATTAATAATTTTGGGTGGGCTCTGCCCACACCTGAAATAAATAATCTTTTGCTTTACACCGCTTGCGTGCGCAGCACGCATCAGCAAGCAGATAATTTGGCGAAATTGCGGCACGAGTTTTTATCCGTGTTTGAACTGATAGCGCAAATTCTCTGCGCGGTAGTAAAGCAAAAATCAAGCGAGGCTTAGCGCAATACGCACACTTGCGTGTTGCCGTTGCCTCAGAGTAGATTTTTGCTTATGGATTATTTGAAATACAATCTCACTCCCATTGATGAAGTCAAAGGAGCCGAGCCCAAAACCGAAGCCGAAAAGGCGGCGAGAGAGCAACTCAAACGCCACCGCAACGAAACTCAAAGATACAAGCAAAAGTACTTTGAGTACTATGACGATGTCAAAATCAACCACCGCGAAGACTGGTGACCACTCCCACCTGCACGATCCTATTTCCCAACGCCACAAAAAACGCACCCGTCGGTGCGTTTTCGTTCACTTATTTGATTTCAATCTATTGTGCTCCTTGCACAGCATTTGGCAATTATCTATATTCGTTTTGCCACCCTCGCACCACGGCGTGATGTGATCCGCTTCCATTTCTTCCAACTCATAGTGTGTTTTTTCTCTGTGTTCGGCAACGCAATACGAACATATACCACCCTGACGTTCATAAACCTGTCGTTTTTCGTTGTCTGTAAAGGCACGGATGTTGAGATATTTCTCATTGCCTGAAAGCAAATATTCATATATGCCCGATCTTTTTGTGATGTCATCGTCCTGCATCAACTTCACAATTTTCGCTTCCAATTCCTGCGGATTGTAAATTTTATCACCGTAAGTATTGTACAAAAGTCCCCACGCAAGCCCTTTCATTTCCTTACGATATTTTGTAAAAATTAATTGCACCCAGTTTATCACAGACTGAAAATATTGCCACAACGGCGTTGCGTGAGTATCGTGTTGGTGGATTGACATATAGTCTTCGAGTTTTATTCCCTCTTTTGCTGAAATCCACGAAAGAGCCGTTTCAAGAT
>CAVABL010000025.1:0-12332 GCA_963586735.1 Firmicutes bacterium TM09-10 | reverse complement strand
GAAAACGGGAAAGCAGAACCAACTCTGGAAAATCTCGTGAAACTTGCCGACATATTTGATGTTTCAATAGACTATTTGCTTGGAAGAAAAGAGTATTGACAACAAGACAAACGCACATGGTGCGTTCATTTTTTGCGTTTTTGTCTGAAAAAATCCGATAGTAATTTGGAGCAAACGTCTTGCTCGTGTCCGCCGCTGACAAGGACTGTGTGATTGAAAAGCCCTTGCTCGAAAAGATTGAGTTTTGAGCCGCATGCGCCCGTTTTTTCGTCGTATGCGCCAAAATACAACGCACGTACGCGAGAGTGAATCATCGCGCCTGCACACATAACGCAAGGCTCGAGCGTGACGTAAACATCGCAATCCTCAAGCCACCAATTGCCAACGGATTTGGTTGCCTGTGAAAGTGCCAATATTTCGGCATGACAAATGGCATTGTTCTCTCGCTCTTTGCGATTGCCGCTTTCGCCGACAATCTTGCCGTCTTTGACAACAACGCATCCGACCGGCACTTCATCTTGCAAAGCGCATTCCTTCGCAAGCTCGATTGCTCTGCTCATAAACTGTTGACTGTATGCCATATTTCACCTTTATCACATTGTTTTGTATATATAAACTCCGATTGGCGAGAATCAATAACTATCAATTGCACAGATGCCGTCATCACAATCAACAATCTCTTGTAACGATCACTATATTCGCACATATATCAATGAAATCCGCAGTCGAGCAGATAGTGGTGTACTCGCCGTTATACACGTATTTTTAAGCAACCGCACCCCACACGGATACTCGCCAAACAATGTCCTCTCGCAACTAGTGCGATATTTGGATGAAGAGCAAGGAATCCGGCGATTGAATAGACAGGAGCGTACTCCTTGTACGTGACTGTTTAGGCAATCGCGGCTGACACAGCTATTCGCCAAATAGCGCACTCATTTGTGATATGGCAAACCATTGATAATACTCAACGCTCTGTATATTTGCTCGCAAAGCATAACTCTAAACAGTTGGTGAGGAAATGTAGGTTTGCCGAAGGACAAAACAAAATCCGCTTTTGAGCGCAACTCGTCGGTGTGGCCGTGGCTGCCGCCGATAAGAAACGAAAATTCGCTTTCTCCGTCGTTGCACTTTGTCTTGACGAGCTCGGCAAGTGACTCGCTTGAGAGTTCTTTGCCGCGGAAATCCATTGCGATGACAAAACCTTTCGCCTTGGACAAAAGTTGCTCGCTTTCGATGCGCTGTTGCTCAAGCGGAGTTTTGCCTTGAGGTGCGTCAGGAAGTTCAACGACCTTGACGTCGGCAAAACGCGAGGCTCGCTTGACGTATTCCGCAATTGCGTCCGAAAAACACTTTTCTTTGATTTTGCCGATTGCGACGACGTTGATTTTCATCTTGTCATCCCCCACACAAAACTGAATGTCGTGGCGCAGATCCCAACCGCCACAGTGAGCATAAAAGGCAAGTCTTTGACAAGCGGAAGCGTTTTGCCGCCACACTCGAACTCGTTGATGAACATGCGGCCTCTCTTCACGGCGTCTCTGCGCATAACGAAGAAGAAGATGGCGAGAAGACAAGCGCACAATACGACCATAGCCGCCGCCACCGCAAGACCTATCATTGATGAATAAAACCAGTTTTCAATTTTGGTGATAAACCAAAACGCACCACCGTTCTGAGATGTATACTCCGACAAAACGCTATAAGCGTTGTTTGCAAAGTGGATGAGGATTCCGCCCCATATCGAATGCGTATAATACGTGATGAGCGCAAGCGTTGCGCCAAAGAAAAACGTATATCCCGTTTGCACGATATTTTGATGCATGAGCGAAAACAGCACTCCCGACACGAGCACGAATTTCCATTTGCAATCCTTGTAGCCGGCGCGCAAAAGTCCTCTGTGTGCAATCTCTTCACAGACACCGGGAAACACTGCAACGAGAACCAGCTCTTTGAGAAGCACACCCACGCTCGAATAGTCCGTGCTCGACGATATGTGCGTGAATCCGATCATACGCAAAAGCATCTGCCATACGAACGATATGCCACTTGACACGACGATCGCACATATGCCGATGAGGATGATCAAAAGCCAATTTTTTGCGGAAATCTTTTTGAATCCGAAGTCGAGAGCAACTTGCTTTGCGCTCTCATTCCTACTTTTTGCGCCGAGAGCATACAAAAACACGCTCAAAAACGCGAATATGGCAATCTGCACGACGCAGGTGAAAAATGCGTCTGAATCCTGAATATTCAACGCGGAATATATGTCGAGGCTCGACGCGATACGCAACAAAAGCGTGCATATCACAACCACGAAATATATCCATCCGACACTCGTTCGTCTCGTCATATCAACCCCACGATAAAAGCGTAAAGCCAGTAGACGCAAACGAGCGCAAGCGCAATCCACACCCCTGCCATACTTTGATTTTTGCCGATGTACTCAACCTCGTTGCGTTCTTCGAGTTCGTATTGAATTTTTTTCCAGCCTCGTTTTGTGAACAAAGACATGAAGAAGTTTGCCAAGTCTTTGAAAACGCTCGTTTTTTTCTCGGTTACGTTTGAGGTTGCGACGATTGTAAATCCGTCCTCTTGATAAACGTTGCTCACTGTTCCAAGTTTTTGACTTTTGTCGCCTGCGCGGTAAAACAGATAGAGCAACCCCACAAGCAACACAAGTCCGACAAGCACGCTTGCCGCGCCCGTGAGCCAGTTGTAATAACCGAGTTTAACGTAGATATCGTCAACCTCGGGCAAATATGCCGTAAGTGTTATCGAAACAAAATTGTTGAAAAAGTGTACGATTACGCTCGCCCATATCGAACCCGAAAGCGCGACCACGAGCGCAAGCACGACGCCCAATCCGAATTGATGCACCGTCTGAACGGGATTTGCGTGCATGAGCGAGAAAAACAGTCCCGACATCAACACGCCAAACCAAACGTTGCGCGTCGACAATCCCGGGAAAACCGTGCCTCGCATGAGAAATTCCTCTCCGATTGCGGGCATCACCGCCATAACAAAAAGCGAAAGGAAATAAAACCCTACATTTGAATATGACGGCATTGACACGCCTGCGCCGTGATAGCCGATCATATTCAAAAACGCGCCCCACGCATTTGCGAGAGGCAAAAACACGAGTATAGTCGCAATCGAGATAAACGGCAACAAAACAATTTGTTTTGCGTTCAATTTGCCTTTGATTCTTGCAACTCGGACGACATCCACTTTTCGCAAGCCGCAATAACCGAAAACAACGGCAACGAACCCGATTTGCATGATTGCGTAACCGCACCAACTGTACACGCTCATTCCGTCGAGCGTCGCAGAGGAATTGTGAAGGGCAAGCGACAAAAAAAGTGACAGTAAACTGCCTGCGCATATACCCATAAGGTAGATTGACGAACTTTCGCTTGCGCCCAACGTTTTTCTCATAAAATTTCAAAAACCTCGCTTCTTCTCGACTGATGCGCGACATGCAATTCGATATCGCTGTTTTTTGTTTTCAAAGCGTTCAACACGGTTTCGTATGCCGTTTGCTCGGTGTTGTTGTTTTCGCTTATATGCCCCAAAACAAGTTGCTTTATGCGAGAATCGTCACTCAAAACCGACGCTATTTTCGCAGACGCATCGTTTGAAAGATGCCCTATATTCGACGCAATCCTTGCTTTTAGCATGGGCGGATATTTGCCGTTTTGGAGCATCTGAATGTCATAGTTTGCTTCAAGCAACACGACCTCGCTATCTTTTACGTTGCGTATCACGCCTTTTGTCGGAACGCCTATGTCCGTTGCGACGCTGCACCTTGCGCCCATGCAATCAAACGTGTAGGCAAGCGGATACACCGCGTCGTGCGGAATGCGGAACGGTTCTACTTTTATATCGCCGATTTCAAATCCAACCTCGTAGTCGTCAACATCCTCAAAGTTTGCAACATCGTATTTCTGACAGATTGCGCGCGCGGTGAGCGGATGCGCAAAAATTCTTGTACATTGCGACATTTTCACGAGTCCTACGACGTGGTCACTGTGCTCGTGTGTCACAACGACACCGTCGATATCCGACGGTTTCAAGCCAAAATCGGCAAGTTCTTTTGACAATCTTGCAAACGACACGCCGGCGTCAACCAAAACTGCCGTAGTGTTTGACAGTATAAGCGTTGCATTACCCTTGCTTCCGCTTGCAAGCGACACAAGTCTTAACGACATTATTTCCTCTTTTCGCAAAGAAACGAATCGCGAAAAGCAATTCGTCCCCATATAGTTAATTGATAGATTCCAACTCAAATTGAGCTTAGATCTCTTTTGACAAATTTTCCGTGTTTTCGATTTTGTCGTCAAGTTTGTTCATAAGTATCGAGAATACGACCGCCAACACGAAGTTTACTGCCGTCAAACCGAGCAAAACGAGGAACACAATGTTTTGGCTTGCCACAAACGTTTTTGTCACAAGCCACCTGATGAAGAGGGTGAGCATTGCGCCGAATGCAAGGAACGTAAATATACCGTTGAACACGCGCGGATATTTGCCGAATATAATTCCAAAGAGCGACACGATTGCGACAAGCGCGCTGACTCCCGCAACACCGAGATATGCAAGGCTTGAAAGCGGATGAAGTGAAAAACCGTTGGCAATCCAATTTTTGATGACGCCGATTACGTTGAATTTGTCAATCGAAACGCCGCCAATGTTCGTCATAAAATATGAGAGCACGAACGGAAGCACGACGACGACGGACCACAAGAACGTGACGAGCGCAAAGATTCTCGGTTGAACCTTGCCCTTCTTTTTGATTTTGCGAGTTGCAACGTTCTCAAAATCGGGAGCGTTTTCGCTTTCAACACTTGCCTGTGCATACGTATTTTGACCTCTGCCGTCCGTTCGCAAAACGCTGCTGTCCTGCGTCATATACGGAACGACCGCAAGCGGAACGATTATAGGTTGAAGTTGAACGGTGTTGTGTTTTGGTGCAACGATAGGCACCGGACCTCCAGTACCGACCGGCTTGAGAACCGTAACGTCCGAACCCGCCTCGGGCTGAGGGGCTGCATATGCCTCGGCCTCGAACAAAGGCTCGTCATCCAATCTGATTTCCGTGCTGTCGGGCGTCATAACAATCTCTTGTTTCTTGTCCTTCTTTGACATATTTCCTCCTTGCGATCACTTGAGATAACCGCATTTGTCACGATTTATAATTGCGCCGATCATGCACAAAAGCGCATAAGCAACGCCGAGCACGACGAGTGTGAACAGCTCACTGCTCGCATAGCCGTGTATGAAGTCTTGCATAAAATCTATCTGTTCGATTCCAATTACACTTGCGCCTGACAAATTTGCAACTAAAATTGCAAGCACACACAACAGATTCACCATTGCACAACCGACGAATCTAACGGGCTTAACCGCTCCGAATATCGCAAAAACGGACTTTATCGCATTGATAAGCACAAACAAAATGCCGATTGTGAGAATAAGCGACGGAACCATGCTCACCCAAATCGCATTCACTTCGTCACCGCTCCAACCAAGTGCGGCAGTCTGTTTGAACGCATAAACGAGTTTTGCGATAGCACCGTATTTGTCAAAAGTCACGACGATTGGCGCATTCACATTCACTCCTGCCACACCCAAGACGTACGGCATAAGCACGGCAACAGACGCAATCAAAGCAATTATTCCGCTTGCAATGTTCTTTGCGCGTTTGCCTCTTTTCCACTTTTTCGTGATTTCTTCGCGTTTGGGTTGCGCGTCGTCGATTGTGGACGTGATGATTTTTGAATCCGAATCGGGCGTTTCCTCTTTGTTGACAAGCGTGGGCTCTATCACGTATTCCTGCATAACGGTCGGCATAACGTGATAGTCAACTTTTGCAATGGGAGAAGGCGCAAGTCTTACGCCTGCATCGTCAACCATTCTATTTCTGTTTCTGTTGAATTTGTCTGCCATGATAACCTGAATTGCGATATGTCAGTTTTTCTTGTTCTGGACTTGTTGCGACTGAACTCTTTGCGCCATGGTCGGTTTGACCTCGTCGACCTGCGGTGCGTATTGCATGAGCGGTTGCTCCTGCGTGACATACGGCACAAACGCGACTGGTTGAATGATCGGGGGCATCTGATACGGTTTTCCGTCCTCTCCGACAAGATACGCTGGTGCGCTTCCGTACTGAACGGGAGTAGGTTGCGCAACGGGTTGTTGCGGAGGATACGGATATGGGTAAGGCGGATACGGATATGGCGCATAGCCGTTTTGATACGGTGCTTGCGCCGGACCAGAAAAGTCCGCTTGTTCCTCTTTTTCGGGTTCTTTTTCGGGAGCGGGTTGCTCTTCTTGAATGGGTGTGTTCAACTCCTCGACAAATTCGTCGAAAGTAGGCACTCTTTTCACTTCGAGATCCGCTTTAGGCGCAGGAATAATCTGTTGTTTGCGTTTGACGGGCGGACTTTGTTTGATTTTGTTTTTTGCAAGAAGCAAGAGAGCGCGCGCTTTGTTTCTGCCGCAATGCGTGCAAGCGGTTGCGGTGAGCGGATTTATCGTTCCGCATGCGGGGCAAACGTAGGTGTCACCCTCGATATCGTCCTCGTCGATTTGCGTATAAGGATCGGCGTAGTATTTTGAATACGTTTTGAGCGCGGCGGACATTTTTTTCAAAAGTTCAACGTCCTCAGAGCCGAGTTCGTTGAGTTTCTGACGATATTTTTCAAGATATTCCGCTTTTTCGCGGTATTCATCCTCGCTTTTTTTGCGATATTCCTCAACTTGTTCGAGCGCTTTTATTCTCTCGTCGTCGGTCTTTGCGCGTTTTTCGGCAATCTCTTTGTCAACCGCTGCCATTCTTTCGCGCTCCATATTGTCAAGACGGAGTTTCGCCTTGCGTGCGTCAAGCATATCTTCGTCGCTGTGCGTTTCGCTTTCGACGACTATTGGAGCGCCGCACGACACGCAAAATTTTGCACCCGGGAGATTTTTCGCTCCGCATACGGCGCATATAGGCTTGCGCATAACCTGCAAAATGCCTCCGCACTTTGCGCAGTATCTGCTGCCGGCACTGTTTTTGGCGTGGCAAACGGGACAGACTGTCTGATAATTTTCAACGACGTCCGCTCCACACGTGGGACAAAAGGCTTGCCCTGGCTTTACTTCGTTTCCGCATATTTTGCAAACAAACATATTTCACCTACGAATATCTTTGTATCGTTTTTCTCAGTTTTTTGGTTTGTAACTGTCTTTCAATCCGACTATACTGTTGAACTCGTTTTGCTCGTTGCGCTTGATGAAGTAACCTTCGCGCAAGAACTGGAATCTCGTGTGCACGGGCGCATCGGCAACGATTTTTTCCGCCTTGCCGTGCAAAACGGTGAGCGAATCGCGGTTGACTCTGTCCATATAGTCGCCGTCGCCGTCGTTAATAAGATAATCGAACATATTGAGCGTGACATCAACCGAATCGAGCGCGTTCACCCAATGAATCGTGCCCTTGACTTTCATGTTTGCACCCTCTTCGCCGCTCTTTGTGCCCTCGAGATATTCGACATGCACAGCGGTGACGTTCCCGTTTTCATCTTGGTCGCAACCGACGTATCTGACGATATACGCACCTTTGAGGCGCACGATTCCGTCGGGTTTCAGGCGGAAATATTTGGGCGGAGGATCGAGTGCGAAATCGTCTTGCTCGATAAAAAGCTCTCTTCCGAAAGTCGTTTCGTAAACGCCCGCGTCTTCGGCTTGCGGATTGTTTTCGATATACACGACCTCGCTCTTGCCTTCGGGATAGTTGTCAACGATGAGTTTGAGCGGTTTTGTGACGACCATTGCGCGTTGGGCGCGATTGTTCAAATCCTCTCTCACGCAGTGCTCGAGAATCGATATGTCAACTTCGCTGTCCGCTTTTGCAACACCAATACGCGAGCAGAAATCACGAATTGCCTCGGGTGTATAACCTCTCTCTCGTATGCCCGAAAGCGTGGAAAGACGAGGATCGTCCCAACCCCAAACCACTTTTTCGTCAACGAGACGTTTGATGAAACGCTTGCTCATGACGGTGTGCGTGAGATTGAGCCTTGCAAACTCGATTTGTCTCGGGCGCGGATCAAAACCACAGTTGAGCGTCACCCAATCGTACAGTGGACGATGATTTTCAAATTCAAGCGAGCAGAGGGAGTGCGTAATGCCCTCAATTGCATCCTCGATGGGATGCGCAAAATCGTACATCGGATAAATCACCCACTTGTCGCCGGTGTGCGGATGCGTTGCGTGGCAAATGCGATAAATGACGGGGTCGCGCATATTGATATTTGGCGAAGCCATATCGATTTTTGCACGCAAAACTTTTTCACCGTCGGCAAATTCGCCGTTCCTCATACGCTCGAACAAGTCAAGGTTTTCCTCAACCGAGCGATTCCTAAACGGGCTTTCTGTGCCCGGCACTCCGAAACTTCCGCGCGTTGCGCTTATTTGCTCTGCGCTGAGGTCGCACACGTACGCCTTGCCGTCTTTGATGAGTTTGACGGCGCAGTCGTACATTTTTTCAAAATAATCGGAAGCGTTGCGAAGTTCATCCCACTCAAAACCGAGCCACTTGATGTCTGCCTTGATGCTTTCCATATATTCGACGTCTTCTTTTGCGGGATTCGTGTCGTCAAAACGCAGATTGCACGCGCCGTGATACTTCTCTTTCATGCCGAAATTGATGCACAAAGCCTTTGCGTGACCGATGTGCAAATAACCGTTCGGCTCGGGAGGGAAACGCGTGATGATCTTTTTGACTTTGCCCTCTGCCAGATCCTCGTCGATGATCTCTTCGATAAAATTTCTTGAATTATCTTCCATGTAGATATGCCCTTGCTGCCGCACGTTGCGTGCACGCGCGCCGATTAGTCAAGATTAGTACAATTTATAATAGAACGAAATCAAACATATGTCAATGTATAATGTTCAATTGTGCGCAATAAAATCACAATTTTTTTATCAATCGAAAAAAATCATGTCATTCGTGCAAAAAAACTAAAACATTAAAAACTGCGTAACATCACGGTCAATATACGACCTTGACTAGATGCAATCCCTTTGCGCTCAAAGTCTTGCCGGCAAGTTTTCTGTCGCCGCTCTTGATGATTGTTGCAACATCATCCGTTGAAAGTTTGCCTATGCCGACGTAAAGCAACGTGCCGGCGATTATACGCACCATGTTGTAAAGAAAACCGTTTCCGGTGACGGAAATGCACAGTTCTGAATTCGTCAGCATGCCATCTTCGTTTTTGACGGCGTCGTCGCCGCACGTATGCAAAGGAGCCGTTTCAACCTCGATTGAGTATATCGTGCGAACGGTGCGTTTAACAACGCTCCCGCTTGCCTCGAAGCACTTGAAATCATGCGTACCCTCGATGATTTTGCACGCCTGTTTTATTGCATCTATATCGACGGGGACGATGACGTGTTCGTGAGTCGGCTCGAGGATGGGCAGACGGTGTTTCGAGATATACATCTTGTAGCAATACGTCTTGCGTTTTGCGTTGAACCGGGCGTTGAAATCATCCGAAACAGCCTCGCACGAGAGCATACTCACGTCGTCGGGAAGATGTGTGTTGACGGCAAACGGAATCTTGTCCACGGGGATTGAAGTTTCTGCATCGAAATGAACGACTTGCCCCTCTGCGTGAACGCCCGCGTCCGTTCGTCCGCTCGCGGTTGCACTCGTTTTCACACCGAAAGTCTTTTCGAGAGCATTTTCGAAAACTTCCTGAACGGACAAACCGTTGAGTTGCCTCTGCCAGCCGACGTACCTTGCTCCGAAATAGGAAATAACCGCGCGATATCTCATGACACAAGCCCCCCGAAAATCATCGAATCGATGTTGATGTTTATCGTTGGGAAATAATATCTTTCAAGCAAAATAACAACGAAAAACGCACACATAAACAACGTTGCGACAAGGTCTCCCCACCCGAGTTTTGCCCTCTTCATTTTTGTGCGTTTTTCGGTTGCATTGTAGCATCTTGCGTCCATCGCAAATGCCAGTTCGTCCGCGCGTCTGAACGAGTTGACGAAAAGCGGAATAAGCACGGGCAAAAGAGCCTTTGCCCTTGCAAAAAGTCCGCTTGTGTCAAAACTTGCTCCGCGCGCTTTTTGCGCCGAAATAATTTTGTTGGTCTCTTCAAAAAGTGTCGGGATAAATCTGAGCGCAATGCTCATGATCATTGCGATATCGCGCACGGGGACTTTGATGAGTTTGAGCGGCGACATAAGCGATTCAACGCCATCGGCAAGTTCGACGGGTGTTGTTGTGAGCGAAAGCAACGATGCGCCGGAAATCAACAAAACGAGCCTTAAAACCATCTTTATGGTTGTATGAACGCCCGTTTTTGTGATTGTGAAGATTTGCCAATGCACCAAAACTTCACCATCTCCGATCAAAAACAGGTTAAGTATTGCGGTAAATAAAATTATGAAAAGGACTCCCTTGACACTCTTCAAAACTGATGCCATGGGTAATCTTGCACACAAAATTATAACGATAAGCACCGCCGCCGTAAGCATAAATCCAAAGTAGGATTTGACAAAGAAAATGCCTATAACATACATGAGCGTGAGCAAAAGTTTCACCCTTGCGTCAAGACGATGGACGGGCGAATTCACGGGATAATATTGCCCGAAAGAAACGTCCTTAAACATGCTCGTTCCCTCCGTTTTTCGCCTTTATCACGGCAAGTTTTTCGGCAAGTTCGTCCATCGAAATAACATCGTTTGGAAGGTCGATTCCTCTCGCAATAAGTTCGTCCGAAATTCTCGTTGCGCACGGAATGTCAAGCCCCGCTTCCTCAATGAGTTTGCGATTTAAAAACACCTCTTTGGGAGTGCCGTCGGCAATGATTTTCCCATCTTTCAACGCAACGATTCTGTCCGCAATCACGGCGATGTCGTCCATGTTGTGCGACACCATTATTATTGTCGGAGAAACCTCTTTTTGAAGTTTTTTGACGAGAGAAAGAATCTCCTCTCTACCTTGCGGATCGAGTCCTGCCACTGGTTCGTCCAAAACGAGAATCTTCGGTTGCATTGCGATGACGCCCGCAATTGCGACGCGCCTTTTTTCGCCTCCGCTCAGATCAAACGGACTGCGATTTGCAAAAGTGTCGTAATCGAGCCCCACGACTTCGATTGCTCTGCGCACGCGCTTGTCAATCTCATCCTTTTCGAGTTTCATGTTTTTCGGGCCGAACGCGACATCTTTTTCAACAGTGTCCGCAAAGAGTTGATATTCGGGATATTGAAACACCATGCCCACTTCAAACCGCAGATTTTTGAGCGTTTTCTTGTCGGTTGCGCTCATGCCGTTGACCACGACTGTCGACTGCTTTTTGTTCTGAATTTTTATGAGTCCGTTGAGGTGCTGAATGAGCGTGGATTTTCCGCTGCCGGTTGCGCCGACGATTCCAACGAACTGCCCTTCTTCTATCGTTAAATTCACATCGGAAAGCGCCACCTTTTCAAAAGGCGTTTTGGGGGAATAAACGTATGTTAAGTTTCTTATTTCAATTGCCGACATACGCCCTCCACGATTTCTTCTTCGGTGAGCGCCGGCTCTTCAAAAACAAATCCCTTTTGTTCAAGAGATTTGCAGAGCGCATACACGGGCGGAAGGGTAAGTCCGCACGCCTCGAGAATCCCCGACGAGAACACATCTTTCGGTGCGCCGTCGATTGCGATTCTGCCCTTGCGCAAAACTATGATTCTGCCAGCAAGTGCCGCTTCATCCATATGGTGCGTGATGTTGATGACCGTGATTCCCTGCTCGTTGAGTTTTTTGGCGATTGACATGATCTCTTTTCTTCCGTTCGGATCGAGCATGGACGTAGATTCGTCCAGAATGAGAATTTCGGGGCGCATTGCAAGCACGCCGGCAATAGCGACGCGTTGTTTTTGTCCGCCACTCAATTTTGACGCAGAACGCTTGCGATACTCGTTCATTCCCACAGCATCGAGTGCCTCTTCAACTCTTTGAACGATCTCTTCACGCGGCACGCCTATGTTTTCAGGACCGAACGCGACGTCATCCTCGATTATTGTCGCAACCATTTGATTGTCCGGATTTTGAAACACCATACCCGCTTTTTTGCGGATTTCAAACGTGTTTTTTTCGTCGGAAGTTGACAAACCGTCAATCAAAACTTCACCACTCGAAGGCACAAAAAGACCGTTGAGAAGTTTTGCAAGCGTACTTTTGCCGCTGCCGTTCATGCCGGCAAGCGCGACAAATTCGCCTTTCTCAACGGAAAAAGACAGGTTTTTGAGGGCTTTTAGACTGCTGCCCTCCCCTAATGAGTAACTAT
>CAVABL010000024.1:0-12629 GCA_963586735.1 Firmicutes bacterium TM09-10 | reverse complement strand
CCACGCTTTGCGTGGGTTGTGGAAGAATTGAAATTGTCCGCTGGCGCACGAAGTGTGCTTCACCAAGCAGAGAATTTGGCGGAATTGAGGCAGGAGTTTTTGTCCGTGCTTGATGGGATAGCACAAATTGTCTGCGCGGTTAGAAAAGTAATAAGGCGAGCGTGGCGGTAGACAACGAACTTGTGAATTGTCTTTGCCACAGCGACGACGTTTGCTTGTGATGATATCCAAACTGCGTTTGGGTTGTGGAAGAATTGAAATCGGGTGCGGGTGTCACGCCCGAGTGTCGTGTTCTTGGAATTGCAAAGTGCGGGTATGAGTAGGCTTTGAATGATTGTTTGTTGGAATTTGGGGATTAGTTACGTCTTCGAATGGGCAGAGTATGTGCATAGGGAATAGATTTTCATCTTCGAATGGGCACATAACCTGTATGAATAGGAATAAAATCAGTTTTCGAGTTTTTGGTCGCCGAATTTGATTGCGCCGGTTTTGCGCATGAGTTCGCTTACGCCGAAAGATATAAGCGCGGGAAGGATAAACAGGCAAAGCACGACGCCGAGGGCAAGTTGCCAATCGGGGATTTTGCCTTGGGACGCTTCAATTGTGCCGAATACGCCGACGAGTCCGCTCGTGCCCATGCCGCCGCCCGAGGCGTTGCATCTCAACCCCATAAGCACGGCGACGAGTCCGCACACCGCGCTTGCGACGATTTCGGGCACCATAATCGCGGGCTTTTTCATTATGTTGGGAATTTGCAACATACTCGTGCCGACACCTTGCGAGATGAGACCGCCGACGCCGTTTTCTCTGAAACTCGCAACGGCGAATCCTATCATATGCGCAGAACACCCTGCAACCGCCGCTCCGCCCGCAATTGCAAAGACGTCAGGATTTGCAAGCGCGGTTGCGCTCGTTGCGATTGATATCCATATGGCTGCCGACGAGGTGGGCATCGTGAGCAATATGCCCATGACGATAGCAACGAATATGCCTACGATGATTTTGACTGCCGCGCCTGCCTCGATTGCCAAAACGATGAGTTTTGCAAGCAAGTCGATGAGTTTGATGAACGGCCACGCAACGAATATCGCACCGAGGCACAACAACATCATGCCGAGCGGAACGAGGATTATGTCAAGTTTGGTTTTGCCTGCGTAAAGCGAGGCAATTTCAACGGTGAAAAGCGCGACGACGTACGAGCCAATCGGATTGCCAACCGCGCCGAAAGCGATTGTGAAAGGCGCGCCCTGACAAAGCGCATTGACGAGGTTGCCTGCAAACGCGCCGACAAGTCCGGTGACTGCCGCCGTGAAAATCACGAGCGGTTTTGCGCCCAACTTGTGTGCAATGCCTATGCCTATGCCTGCGCCCATGAGCATTTTTGCGACGCTTGCAACGTAACCGAGCACTTTTGCAAAAGAGTTGTCGCCGCACCACGAGGCAATCTGCGCAAGAATCGTGCCTGCGATGAGCGTGCAGAAAAGTCCTTGCGCCATACCCGAAAAAGCGTCGATGAAATAACGTCCGCAATATTTTTTGACAACGGCGAGCGTTTTTTGTCCTTTGCTTTGGGGTTTGGGTAAGTCGGAAAGTATGCCCTCTTTTGCGTTTGAATCGTCAAAATCGGCACTTTGGGCGGCAACGTCAAACTCCTCGCCCTGCGAGGAGATATTGCTTGAATTTTTTTCATCGGTCATCTCGTAAATGTCTGCCGATTCCTTTTGCACGTCGTCTTGCATTTTGTTTCCGTTTGCATTGAAAAATGCGTTTTTGTCGTTTTATTTGCCCTCAACGTCCACGATTTTCATTTCGGCGGACGGTGCGGACAGAGTCTGCTCGCGATTTTGAACGTCCTCTTTTGCCATGATTTTCATGACTGCGCCCACACAGAGCGAAAAGAGATTTTCCAAATCGGATTCGGACAGGGTTTTTTCGGATTTTGAATAATCCTTTGCAAGCACGGTGGCGGTCGGCGTTCCGTTTTTCGCAAACGCGTCCGAAATGAATCCGTGCAACGAATTGAGTTTGTGGGCAAGAGTGTCGTGAGGCATGGTCGAGAGCGCAATGCCCTGCTCGATTGCGCTTGCGTGCACGCACGAAACCATATCAATCGAAAAATCGACGTTGCGCACAGCGTCGCACTCGGCAACCTGAAAATTGCCGCTCATTACGTCGCCGATTGCAAGCACTTTTGCCGAGGCAAATTCGGGATGAGCATCGGCAAACGCGCGCGAACCGCCGTGCCCCGAATTTTCCGCGCCAAAGGACGCGTAAACGATTTTCGTGTTGTCAGCAAGCAAATCGGGCTGTTCGGCAAAATAGGCGTAAGTTGCCATTGCGACGGCGGTTGCCACGCCGTTGTTTTCACGCACGAATCTTTCGGCAGGCGAAAAGTGTGCAACAAACGCAATGACGCCGAATATCCCCGATACGAAGGGCAAAATCGTGAACGCGCTTATTTTGACGGCAACGTTGTCGCCTTGCGTGCCGATTGCCATCTTCAAAATGCAAAACAGCACGAATATGAACACGGACGCCGGCGCAACGACTGCGGCAAGTTTGCGCATGAGGTTGAAATCCTTGACGGGACTGCCGAGGTTGGCGTCGTGATTGTCGCATATGACGAGCACGTTTTTTGCATTGCCGTCGCCGTGCTGACTTTCACTGACGACGTTGTAAGAAACTTTTTTGGGTAATATTTTGCCGAGTTCGGACTTGCCGAGATACATGAGCAAAAACACGCTTCCGCCCGACAAAAACAACACGAGCGCAAGCAACGTGACGAGCGCGCCCACAAGACGAGAGCCTGCAAAGGACGTGAAATAAATCACATAGCAAACGGCATACCATATGCCGAGCAACACAAACGAGCCTCTGCCGAGAAGGGGCGTTGCGTCAAACGCTTCGAGACGAGTTTTGGCATCCGTTTCGTCATGCAAACGATTGCGGATTGCTCTTGCGCAAGCGGTTTCGTCCTTGCTTGCGGTGATGCGATGCGGATATTTTTCAAGTTCATGCGAAAAATCCTCGATGAAATCGAGGGCGCTGGCAATGTCCTGCGTGCTGACCACGCTGTGTTTTTCATCAAAACCGTTCATACGATTATTATAACATGTATTTGCAAATTGGCAACACAAAAACTGTGCGGACAAGATTTGCGCTTGCGAGCGACGAGACCGAAAAAGCAAAAAGAAAAGACGCCTGAGCGTCTTTCCTTTTTGTGCATTCAGATTGCATTATTCTTGGTTTTTCGCAACGAACGTGTAAGTGAACCAATTTGCCAACTCGTCTTCAGCCGTCGGGCAAAGATTCGTGTAATCGGTTTCAACATACAATTTTGCGCCAAGTTTGACGGAAACGCCTATACCTGCGCTTGCGTTCACGTCGGCATCGATTGAAACTTCAAGACCGTTTGCGTTGCTCAAGTCAAGAGAAATCTCTGCCGTGCTTGCCAACACATCGGTGAGGAATGCCTTTGCGCGCGCTGCATCTTTTGCTTTTTGCAATTTAAGCACAAGTGCCGCGTCTTTTTGCGCTTGCAATTCTGCTCTGATTGCATCGTCTGTCTTGTCTTTGTTTGCGTCAAGCGCTTTTGCGGCAGTCACTTCTTCGTCGGTGACAATGCCCTTGTTCGGCTCGTTTGCTTTTGCCGCCTCAAACTCTGCTTCGGTAATTGCCGCAGATGCGGTGTTGACATACGATGCGCCTTCGATGGTGAGTGCTCTTGCAATAATACCGCCCCAGTTGGAGTTGTCTTTCTTTGTGATGAAGTCAATCATCGTTTTGCTGCTTGACCAAATTTTGACCATCTTGTCGGAAATCGAACCGACTGTTTCGTAACCCTTTGCTCCGTTCTTCACTGTTTTTGCTTCGGTGAACGTTCTCAAAGTGAGTTTGTTGTCCTTTGTGGTGATGACGGGGAGCGCAGCCGCGATTGTGTCAAGAACTTTGCTTATCGTTGATTTTTGTTGTGTCGCTGCCGGAGTTGATTCGGTCTTGGGCGGGAACAGCTTGTTAAGAGCGCCTTTGACGATGTTTTGGAATCCGCCGACGATGTCAACGCCCTTCCATGCTGCGCCTTGGAAACTTGTGTTGATTGTGATTACTCTCTCTTGAGGATCTTTTGTGAGTTCTTCCTCAATGTTGCAAGAGAAGAATTTGTCTGCAAACGCTTTGAGTGCCACATCGTCCGCATTGCCGCCAAAGAAAGTGTTCTTTGCCCACTCGTATGCATAGTCGCCGAACAATCTGACGATTGCATCAACAATCTTCACCTCTCCGACTTTTGCGTCCTGATTGACTTTGACTGCGAGCGTGCCGTCCGCAAAACTCGCTTCAAGCACTTTTGTTGCGGTTGTTGCGCCGCTTGCCTTGTAGGTCAATGCCGCATATGCAACGGTGCCGTTGGTTGTTTTGGTCGCTGCGTCGGTTTTGGTTTTGAGATCGAGTTTGCCTTTCAAAGAAAGAGTAAGCGTGCCGTCAAGGACAAGATTGTTAAGTCCGCCACCGATTGCAGTGTTGACTTTTGAGAATCTTGCATAGCCATAGCTGTCAAATGCCGTTGCATCGAGAGTGACGCCTTTGATGTCAACGGCGACTTCTGCATCGAGAACAACGTTCGACGTGTAGTTGCTCTTTTCTGTTGCCATTGTGATTGCGTTTGCTTCTGTTGCCGGTGCGATTTCAAGATCCGTGATGTTGATCGTGACTGCCGGGACGACACTCTTGCCACCCTCAACTTTTGTTGACAAATCGTTAAACACAGCCTTGATTGCAAACGAATCGAGTGCGTTGTTGTTGAGTTGATATTGGAGATAAAGTCCCGTCGACGCAGGGAGAATCTCCTTGACTGCGTTTGGAAGGAAACTTGAAAGCATGCTGTAAAGACCGCTCCAGTCGATTTTGGTTTGATAGAAACCATTGCTGTTGACGGTTGTTTCGTCATTTACGAAGAGCGTGCCTGCAATTGCTTTGCTTGCAAGAATTGCGTTGATGTTGAGGTTGTTGCCGTCAAAGACCGCGTCGATGCCGCCCTCGTCTTCAAGCAAGTTGCCGATGACGCCTGAAATCATCGAATTGCCTTCAATCATGCCTTTGAGGTCAAGACCGAGCAACGTTGTGACGTCATTGACAAGTGCGTTGAGATTCCAGTTTGCACCCATCTGCTGTGTGAAGAGATTGATGAGTTCCGCAAGGGTTTTGTCCTTGAGAAGTTTTGTGCCAAAGACAAAATTGTCAAAGTTCTCGTTGAACGTGTCGTTGAGGTAGTCAAACGAAACTTGGATGTTTTGTCCTGCATAGTCAATGTAGATGTTGTCAACGTCGTTGAAGAAATAATAGACGGTGAACCAATTTTCGTTGTTTGAAGGATCGTACAGTCTTGCCTTGATTGCGGTGTGTTGGCTCTTTTGACCCGCCGCAACTTCTTCGTTTGCGTGAGAAGATCTGTCAAGGACGAGATCGACGTCGACGCCGAGATCAATCGATTCAACAACCGAGCCTGCGCTTGCCATTGTTGCCGGGGTTTCGGTTGCGATCGTCACGGTGAGACCAAGGTCAACTTTGAGATCGTCATTTTCACCGATTGCGGAATCGCCGATGCTCTTGGATTGCGTCCAAAGCGTATTGAAAAATGTTTGAACGTTTTCAACACTTGCCTCTGAATCCGACGGCTTTTTGCCACCGTCATCTTTCTTGTCATCGTCTTTGTTGCACGCAAAGAGCGTGAACACGAGGATGAGGGCGAGGATCATGATGAAAAGCGATCTGATGCTGAGTTTTTTCATAATTGCCTCCAAATAAGTTTGCGTTTTTATGCCATGCGCGCGTGTGCGTTGTATGGTTTTAGTGTGTCTTTAATTATATATTATAAATATATCCGTGTCAAGAAAGAAAAAATAAGGCACGGCAGATGCCGTGCCTGTGTTGTAGTTTTGAATTCGGTTTTTTCGACTCAAATTCGATTGTGCCGATTCGGAGTGAGTTAAGCCGATTCGGGTTTGCCGACACCGACGCCGTTTTCCTCCGCCGCGCGTGCGCTCAAAATGCGATCGCGTGAATCCTCGGTGCGCTTGCGCGTCTTTTCGCCCATGTCGCGACATACGCCTGCCGCTATGATGAGCACGGAACCGATTGCACCGAATATAACCATCCAGTTGCGCAATGCCACCACGTTGATGACCGCCATGAGCAAGTTGTCGCTGTCAACCCACGTTGCTTGCATGTAGCCGAGCATGCCGTATGGCGCGTTCATCGGGTAAAGATTGATCGCAAGCAAACCGTCGTCGTCTATGCAAAGACCTATGCTCAACGACGCGCCGCCTGCCGCCGCCTTCACAACCTCGATGAGATCCTCTTGCATGAGCCCGCCAAGCGAATCAATGAGCAACGGGAGCGACGAGAATAAGCCCGAAATCACCGTGTTGACCATGTCGTCGGTCATGGAGATACCCAAATTCGAAATCAATCCGCCGAGAGTCGAGCCGAGATTGATCGTCGTCAATGCCATCGGATCACCGAGCATGTCGAGAACGAGCCATTGGAGCGGACGCTTCGTCACGCCGTTTTCGTACATCTGCCAACCGTCCTCGTTGAAACCGTATTTGACCTCGATCGTGTTGCCGTCCTGATCGACGAGCGTGCCCGTGAAATCGAACGTGCCGCCGTCTGCTTTGTATTTTTCAACGAGCTCGGGATCGTAAAGTTGATAGAGACAGTTGCCCTCTTCGTTGTAGGTCACGCCGTAGCCGTTGTAGGAACTTTGCGTGTACGTCCAACCTTTGTTGAGGATGAGGCGCAACACGATGGGCACCGTCATACGGCCGCTCATTTGCGCGTAAAGAAGGAGAGGATCGTCAAACGTCAAATAACCGTCCTGATTGAAACTGTCGTAGTTTTGTTGGAAGAGCGCTTTGATTCTCGCATCCTTGAAACCCGCTTTCAACATGCCTTCGTAATCGAAGTTGTCGTAAATGTAGTCAAGGACGGAAAGCGCAACCGCACGCCTCGTGACGCTGTTGTCAAACGAATAGTTGTAGTCATTGAGAACGTATTGGTTGTAGATGAACTCATAAAGTTCATACTTCCTCTCGTTCGTCTTGATAGAGTCGATGACGGCTTGGATTTTCGCCTTGGTGTTGTACGTCTTCTTGTAAGTGTTCACACTCTTGTCGATTGCGGCAACGTTGTATTTCAAAATCTGTCCGTTGCTGTCTTCGGTGTGTCCGACGAGCGTTTTGTAAGAGAAATCGCCGTTTTCGGCAATCTTGCCGTTTTCGTCGTAAGTGTTGAGGTTGCCGTTGAGCAAGTTGTACATAAAATAGTCACGCTCGAGCGCGGCGTTGGTTTCCGCCTGCGACTCGCCGTTGTAATACAAATCCTCGCAATAGAGCGTGCTTTGCGTTGCGTAAGCGATGACGTCGGGGAAAATGTAGGTCAATATCAAGCCGAAACCCGTTGACAAACATACGAATGCGATGAGCACTTTCACCGTCTTGGTGCGGATGCTGCTTTTCGACCTCTTCCTGTTGACGACGAGCGCAACCGTCATGAACACAAGCCCGAGCACGCCTGCCAAAATCACGCCGACAAACGGCCAGAACGTGTAATAGGGGGTGAGTTCGTAACACTTTACGCCCAAAATCACCGACAAAATGATGATAGGCAAATAAGCAAGGATGTGGAGCAACACCGACGCCGCCGAATACAAAACCGACGTTTTGCGCTGATCTCTCTTGGTGCGCTTGCTCACGGGGAATGCCGGGATCACGTTGCCGTCTTTGTCGCGATTGAGCATGTCTGCGTCCGCTTGCACGGCGGTTGCCTGTCCCGCACCTGCCGTTTCAACGGTTGCTTGCTCGACTTGCTCTTGTTGAACGTTTTGATTCAATTCTTCCTGATTGACGATTTTTTTCCTCATGATCACAGCACCTCCTTGTCGGAATTTCGTTCGGCGGGAATTTGAGGATTCTCCTCTGCCGCCGCTATATCTGCATTTTGAGCCTGATCGGGAGCGACTTGCTCGTCAATCTTCGTTTTATTTTTGGATTTTTTGCGTTTTTTCTTCTCATTCACAACCGCAGTGCCGTTGGCATATTCGAGTTCCTTCTCTTGCGCGACGAAACTGAGGAAATAGAACATAACCACGAATCCGCAGAAGAAGAACAACATGTCGCGTACGCCGTAAAGAGGATAGAACGTCGGTTTGTAACTCAAATCCGCTTTGAGTTGTCTGACTGCCGTCAAGTCGGCAAGTCCGAGCGCGGAGGGATACGTGCCTGCGCCGAGCGTGTCGCCGATGAGCGTCGAGCCTATCGTCTTGCCGAACGTGGTTGCCTCATAGTTTGCTCTTTCGTACTTTTGATAAGCCTGTGCCGCGGCAACTTCGGTCTTGGTGGTTGCAACCCACGAATAGAATTCCCACACCGGTTTGATTGCCGGGGATTGATAATAATAAAGTCCGTCCAAAATTCCCAATAAAATCCTTGAAACGTCGATGTCGAAATTCTTGCTTTCGTCAAGGAGAGGAATTTGGATACCGCTGATGGTGAGTCCGTAATAAGTTTCGCCGTCAACGTCCATCTCTTTGATGAACAAACCGAGAATCGTGCCGAGCGTGCCGTCCATGATTTCGGGCATCGTCTTGCCGAGTTTCGTCATCAATCCGTTGAGCGCGGTGTTGAGGAACGTGCTGAGGTGATCGAGATCGAAATTGTATTCGACGTTGCCCGTTTCCTCGTCAACCTCGACGAACGCGTCGCTGAAGTCGATGTCCAAAAGCACGTCGCCGCCCTCGGACGCCTTTCTTTGATCGGTGCCCATGGGATAAGTCACGTTGCCCGACGCGTCGGTGACTGCGCCGCCGTCTTTGACAAGCGCGACGTAAAGTGCGTTTCTGTCGTTGCCCCAACCGTCCTTTGAACCGGCATAGGTGACCATGAGATACAAGTCGTGAATCTCGACGGCGCTGTCAACCGCCATGAGAGGTTTCACCCATTCGACGATTGTTGCCATGACGTCGTCGCTCACGTTGAACGGCGCGCCTTTGAGGCTTGCGCCCGTTTGCAAACTTTCAAGAATCGGGGAAAGCATAAAACTGATGCCGAACGACTCCAAGCCGCTGACGACTTGATCAACACCGTTGTCGTCGCCGATTTTGAGAAGGAAGTCAAACAAATGGTTGTTGCCGAGCAATGCGCCGACTTTTGCAATCAAATAGTCAAGTCCGTTGCGAGAAAGCGAGAAGTTGTCGGCAAACTCGATCTCTTGCGAATAAAGAGTTTGCAACCATTCGGGACAATACTCATCCGTTTCGGGATCTTTGAGCTCGCCGGTGTAATAACTGTTTCTTGCCTCGAGCGCTTTTGCGTAAAGCGTTTCCATGCTCGTGGAATACTTGTTCTTTTCGATTTCGCTTTGCGCGGAATAATAATCGTCCAAAATATTCAACACGTTGTCAAGGCTGAACACCCAACCGTCCGAAAGCATACCGTTTGAATTGTAAATGCCCGTGCCGTAAACGCCGTCTCTCGTGGGGAACGTGACGTTTGCGGGATCGGATATGTCAATCGAATCGGGAGCGAGATCCTTTGTGTACCACACATAGATGGTTTCACCCGCTTTCGTCGTTTTCATCTTGTAAAAATAATGGGAATACGTTTTGCCGTTGATGACGAGCTCACCGTTTGAGTTCGGTTTGAGTCTGATGACCTGATTGTATTCGGGGCTTTGCTTGTAATCGTAAGGATTGTCCTCGTCACCCACACGATAGGAATGATCCAAAATGGATGCAAGATCGCCGTCGCCCTTAATAGTGTTGCCGTTTGATTCGTCGACGTCAAGACGATAAAGATTGTCGTCACCCTTTTTGAAACTGATGTCGACGCCCTGATTGCCCTCGTCGTCGATGACCGAATAATAGGTGACTGGTTTGTTGGAAATGTTGCCCGCAACACCGCTCTTGTCCGCACCGTCCATCTCAACGTTGTAAACGTTTTTCATCAAATCGACTTGCGTGATAAGTTTGTAAGTGTCGCTCTTTTTTGCCGCGTTTGAAGACACGGTGCGATAATAGGAAAGTTGGGTTTTGTAATCGTTGACGACAACGCCCGTTCCCTCATACTGCGTTTGAAGCTCGGTGACTTTCTTTTCAAGCACGGCGTCAAGGACGCAACCCGTGCCGAGCATAACCGCCATGCACACCGCAACCACCGAAAACATCCTCACGCGAGGGTTTTTCACGGTGTTGCTCAAAATAATATGCACGATGGAAATAAACGCCCACACACCGAACCCGATCCACACGCCGTAAAGCGCAGGCGCAGTGATGTACTGCTCCGCTTGCGTGAAAAATCCGAGCGACGTGGTGAACGTCTTGCTGCCCATGAACGGATCGTGACCGAGAAATTTGACTGCGGTGAGGCACACCGCAACCAAAAACATGGGAAGACCAAGCACGTAAAACACAACTTTGAGATTGCGGTACAACTTGACCTTTTTGTACTGTTGAGTTTGGCTCATAACTTTCTCCTCATTCATTCGGGTGACACACGCTCGCATACGCAAGCGCACCCGCAATGTGATTTACTACACTATCATAGCATATGTAAAATGATATTTCAATACGAAATTTTTAGAAAAAAGATTTGCAAGGTCAATGGATTTGTTTAATGATTTGTATTTTCGTATTTGCCAAACGAGAAAGCAGACATTTCGGGCATTTTGTGTGTATATTTGTCGTTTTTGCGGATTCTATCTTTGAATTGCGCGGCATAGATTTTCATCTCGGGGTTGATTTTGGCAATTCAAGAGTATATTATTTAAGCATAAATCGGCTTCTGAGCCATAGGAGGAAAAATATGTCTTATATCAGCGAAGTCATTGAACAGACTGAATTGAAAAACCCCAATCAGCCTCAGTTTATGCAAACGGTCAAGGAAGTGCTTTCGTCACTTGCTCCCGCGGTTGAACAAAACGAACAGGTGATGCGCAAAAACGTCATTCTGGAGCGTATCGTGGAACCCGACAGACAAATTATATTCCGCGTTCCTTGGATGGATGACAACGGCAATTATCACGTCAATCGTGGTTTCCGCGTTCAATTCAACAACGCAATCGGACCGTACAAGGGCGGATTGAGATTCCAAAAAGACGTCAATCTCGACACCATGAAATTCCTCGGTTTCGAGCAAACTTTCAAAAACTCTCTCACCTCCCTCCCCATGGGCGGCGCAAAGGGCGGTTCGGACTTCGATCCAACCGGCAAGAGCGACTCCGAAATAATGCGTTTTTGCCAATCTTTCATGAACGAACTTTATCGTCACATCGGTCCGAATATGGACGTTCCTGCAGGCGATATGGGCGTCGGCGGTCGCGAAATCGGCTATCTGTTCGGTCAATATAAGAAAATCGTCGGCTCGTACGACAACGGCGTTCTCACCGGCAAAGGTCTCAGCTACGGCGGATCTCTCATCCGTCCCGAAGCAACCGGCTTCGGCGCAACCTACTTCCTCGACGAAGTGTTCAAACATCAAGGCGAACACCTCGCGGGCAAAACGTTCTGCTTGAGCGGTTTCGGCAACGTCGCTTGGGGCGCAACGAAAAAAATCGACGAACTCGGCGGTAAGGTCGTCACCCTCTCCGGCCCCGACGGATATATCTACGATCCGGACGGCGTAACCGGCGAAAAGATCGATTACTTGCTCGAAATGCGCGCTTCCAACCGCAACAGAGTGCAAGACTACTCCGACAAATACGGCTGCGAATTCGTCGCAGGCAAGAAACCGTGGGGCAACGTCAAAGCGGACGTCTATATGCCCTGCGCAAGACAAAACGAAGTTCTTTTGGACGACGCTATCGCAATGGTCAAACTCGGCGTGCCCGTCCTCAACGAAGTTTCTAATATGCCTACAACCAACGAGGCAATCGCATATCTGCAAGAGCACGGCGTTCTCGTCACCCCGTCCAAAGCGGTCAACGCAGGCGGCGTTGCGACAAGCGGTCTCGAAATGTCACAAAACAGCGAACGCCTCGCTTGGACAAAAGAGGAAGTGGACGCAAAACTCAAACAAATCATGAAAGGTATCCACTCCCAAATCTGCGACGCACTCAACGCGTACGGTCTCGATTATAACCTCGTCAAAGGCGCAAACCTTGCCGGATTTAAGAAAGTGGCGGACGCTATGCTTGCTCAAGGCATAAACTGAAAATCGGCGCGATTTTACGAAAGGCACTCGCTTCGAGTGCCTTTCTTCTATTCGCTTGATTTTCAGTTTTCTAACCGCGCAAGCCTTCTTCGCTCTCAAAATAAGACGGGCAAAAACTCAAATCGCAATTCCGCGCGAGTGCTTGCTTGGTGCGAGCCTGCGGCTCGTTTTTTCTGCGAACACACAACATCCGTTTGGCGCGTTTTTGGAATTTTTATATTTTACAGCCTTTTTAGTTTATTCCTAATTTTACAATTTCACTATTCTTTATTTGATTTCTTTAATTTTCACGCATCTAAACGCTTATTTTTATAAAAATTTAATTTTCACAATCTTTCCTTTTCTTTATCGTCAAGTCCGTTCCTGTCACCGAAAACGCCGATTAAGCGCATAGATTCTTTGCGCGGTATTGACATTTCGCGCCAT
>CAVABL010000023.1:6408-12759 GCA_963586735.1 Firmicutes bacterium TM09-10 | reverse complement strand
CTACAATCATCGTAAATAAGGGAGTAATCGGCACCGCTCACAAAGGTGCAGTAAAGCCGCTAACACGAGCACTGCGCTCCGGTTTTATTTGAAATGATGAGACTTATCAACCGATAAGTCTTATTTTTTTGTTTGTAGACACAAACAAAAAAACGATATTGCCCTGCAAACCGTGATACCCCCCGCACGCGTCTTGCGGAAAAAAACAAATCACACATATTCTATAAATATATAGGAGCATTTATGAAACACTATCTTGAACCAATCGACGCCGTTTGCAATGACGCTCAATCGAGCGTTGACGGCATCTCGTCTCAGGAAGCGGCGACTCGTCTTGAGAAAAACGGCAAAAACAAACTTGCCGAAGGCAAAAAAGAGCCGATAATTCTGCGCTTTTTGAAGCAGTTTATTGAGCCGATGACGCTCATCCTCATCGTTGCCGCAATCATATCCGCGGTTATGTCGGCTCTCAACAAAGAGTTTCCGTCGGACGTGATAATCATCATGGCGGTCGTCATCATCAACGCCATACTCGGCGTAGCGCAGGAGAGCAAGGCGGAAAAGGCGATTGACGCACTGCAAAAGATAGCCGCCGCCACGTCGAAAGTCATACGTGACGGCAAAATCGTCGTCACAAAGAGCGAGGATTTGGTCGTCGGCGACGTGATCGTTCTCGAAGCGGGCGACGCAGTGCCGGCGGACGCAAGAATCATCGAGTGCGCGAGCATGAAAATCGAAGAAGCCGCGCTCACCGGCGAATCCGTACCCGTCCTCAAAACTTGCGACGTCATCGACGCTCCGAGCGGCGAAGTTCCCCTCGGCGACAGAAAAAACATGGTGTTTATGGGCAGCACGGTTGTGTACGGCAGGGGCAAGGCAATCGTCGTTGCAACCGGCATGGACACCGAGATGGGCAAAATCGCAAACGCGCTCACCATGGCAAAAGAGGGCAAAACTCCCCTTCAGCAAAAACTTTCGCAACTCAGCAAGATTCTCACCTATCTCGTCATCGGCATATGCGTCGTTATCTTTGCGGTGAGCCTGTTGCGAGCAGGACTTGACGGAACGCTCAAAGCGGACACCGCGTCCACCATACTCAACACGTTTATGATTGCCGTTTCGCTTGCGGTTGCGGCGATTCCCGAGGGGCTTGCCACCGTCGTCACGATAGTGCTATCGATCGGCGTGACCAACATGTCAAAGCACAACGCGATCATAAGGAAACTCACTGCAGTTGAAACTTTGGGTTGCACGCAAATCATATGCTCGGACAAGACGGGCACGCTCACGCAAAACAAGATGACCGTCGTCGACCATTACGGCAGCGACGAAAACCTGCTTGCCAACGCGATGTCTCTCTGCTCCGACGCAGTTTACGACGAAGAAAAGGGCGAAGCGGTGGGCGAGCCGACGGAGTGCGCGCTCGTCAACTATGCAAACGTTTTGGGATTCAACAAGGGCGAGCAGTCCGAGCTTTTCAAGCGTATCGGCGAAATTCCGTTTGATTCGATGCGCAAGATGATGACGACCGTTCACGAGGATGAAAACGGCAACATTTTGCAATTCACCAAGGGTGCTCCCGACGAAATCGTCAAACGTTGTTCCTTCTTCCTTGAAGACGGCGAAGCGGTTGCGATGACGGATGCCAAGCGCGACGAAATTCTTGCTGCAAACAAGGAGATGGCAGACAGAGCGCTCCGCGTGCTTGCGGTCGCAAAAAAGGCACTTGACGCCAAGCAAGACGAGTACACAAGCGAAAACGACGAAACGGACATGTGTTTCATCGGTCTTGTGGGCATGATAGATCCCGTCCGTCCCGAAGTCAAATCGGCAATCGACGAGTGCAGAAAGGCAGGCATACGTCCGATAATGATCACCGGCGATCACAAAGACACGGCAGTTGCAATCGCAATGCAACTTGGCATAATCTCCGATCCGTCCGAGGCAATAACGGGTGCGGAACTTGACAAAATCAGCGACGAAGACTTTGCAAACGAGGTTGAAAAATATTCGGTATACGCACGCGTTCAACCCGAGCACAAGACGAGGATCGTCAACGCGTGGCAGGCAAAGGGCTACATCACGGCAATGACCGGCGACGGCGTCAACGACGCGCCGTCAATCAAAAACGCGGACATCGGCGTGGGCATGGGCATCACGGGCACGGACGTCACCAAGAACGTTGCGGACATGATTCTCACCGACGACAACTTTGCGACAATCGTATCGGCGGTTGGCGAAGGCAGACGCATTTACGACAACATTCGCAAGGCGATTCAATTCTTGCTTGCGTCCAACCTGTCCGAAGTGCTGTCCATATTCATTGCGACGCTTGCCGGTTTCACGATTTTCCAACCCGTGCATCTTTTGTGGATCAACCTCATCACAGACTGTTTCCCCGCCCTCTCGCTCGGCATGGAAGCGCCCGAGAGCGACATCATGAATCGTCCGCCGCGCAGCAGCAAGGACGGCATATTTGCCAACGGTATGGGCGGCGCAATCGCATATCAGGGCGTGCTTATCACGGCAATCACGATTGCGTCCTACTTCATCGGTGCGGAGGTGCTTTCAAAGATGCATCACGCCGAGGCGATTGCAAGCGGCGTGTACAGTGCGGAAACGCTCGGCTCGTCAATGGCGTTTTTGACGCTCTCGATGGCTGAAATATTCCACTCGTTCAATATGCGTTCTTTGCACGGCTCGATTTTCAAAATCAAAAAACAGAACTGGTGGTTGTGGGGCGCAGGAGTGCTTTCGTTGCTCCTCACGACGATTGTCGTTGAAGTCCCCTCCCTTGCCGACGCGTTTGAACTTGCCAAACTTGACGGCATGGAATACGGCATCGCAATCGGGCTTGCAATCTCGATCATCCCGATGGTTGAAATCGCAAAGGCAATTGCGCGCGCCGTACGCAAAAAGAAAGGCATCGTGCTTGCCTCATGACAAAAAAATCACGACGCACAAAAAGTCCCGCCGACGAGGCGGGACTTTTGTTTTGACAAATGCAAATCGAGTTGGATTTTATTTATCGCTCACGTTTCACTCAAACAAGCAGCGGAACGGCGGCTTGAATTGCGTCGATGCCTGCTCCGATGCCGGCGATGCCGATGATGATTGCAAAGTACAAAATCACGCCGACAATGTCAAGGCAAATTGACACGAGGCATCCGATGCCCGCGCTTTTTGAGCGAGCGGGATGCTCGTCCTTCCACACGAGCCAGAGGATAAATCCGACGAGCGGAAAGAAGAACCCGAGCACGCCCCAGCCTGCCGAGCCGCTGTCCTTGTCGGACGATTTTTGCTCCGTTGAAACGGACGCCACGGAGGATCTCGTCGTTTTTGAGGGCAACTGATAGTTCACGCCTTGCAAGAGGTTATTGTGGTTGTCGTCGCCGAGTTCGGACACTGTGAACGACGACGGATTTTCTCCGCGGTTGAAGTTGAAAATCGTTTTGATTATACCACCGCAATGGGGGCATTTTGCGAGCACGCAGATGAGTTCGCCCTTAAAATCGAACACTATCTCGTATTCGACGCCCGAAGTTGCGCACAGCGGACAAGATGCAAACGCGTTGTTGATTTTGTTTTGCACGATCAGCCCCACGCCGTCGTAGTATCTTTGAAATTCCATTTGAAACTCCTTATTTAATCGGAAATAACGCCCGCGCGATTGTCGCAATCGAGGTCAAGCGTATTATATCACACTGCCGCGTGCCCGTCAAGGACGTCACTCGTAGAGACTTTGCGGATAACGCTCTCCGTTGTCGGGCAAAACGACGACTATATCCCCCTCGACTCGTCCGCGCAACTCACGCGCCGCAAAGTATGCCGCGCCCGACGAAATTCCGCATTTTTTGCCGAATTTTTTGTATATCTCGCCGGTTGTGCGAATGGCGTCGTCGTCCGCGACGTCGATGACCTCGTCGATTTTGTCGACTTCCACGATTTTAGGAATGAAGTTTGCGCCGATTCCCTGAATCTTGTGCGCGCCCGCGTGCCCCTTTGTGAGCAGCGGACTTGCGAGCGGTTCGACGGCGACGACCTTGCAGCCTAAGCCGTTTTGCTCGACGTATCGTTTCACGCCCATGACCGTACCGCCGCTTCCCAAGCCTGCGACGACGTATTTTGCGTTTGGCACTGCGTTGAAGATTTCGGGAGCGGTTGTGAAAAAGTGCGCCTCGACGCTTGCGAAGTTGCCGAACTGATTTGCAAGCCAAGCCTCACCGCCCGATTTTTCGACGATTTCGCCTGCCCTCTTGACCGCGCCTGCCATACCCTCGCTTGCGGGAGTGAGTTCGAGTTTCGCACCATACGCCGCAATCATATCTCTGCGCTCTTTCGACATGCTTTCGGGCATAACCATCACCGCGCCAAGCCCGATCTCTCGCGCGACATACGCAAGTCCGATGCCGGTGTTTCCGCTTGTTGCCTCAACCACCGTACCGCCCTCTTTGAGATCTCCGTTTTCGAGCGCGCGCAAAATCATGAAGAATGCGGCGCGATCCTTGATCGAGCCTGCAGGATTGCACCCCTCGAGTTTTCCGTATATCCCCTCGCCGAGATCCACAATCGGCGTATTGCCGATCTTTTTTGCCAAAACACCCAGTTTATCTTTGATTTTTTCGTCCACAAAACGCCTCCTTTGCCAAAATCCCCCGCGCACACGCCCCGTTGAACGCCGAGCCGCACGTCCCATTTCGGCAACATATTTTGATTGCACCAATTATATCACCGCCCGTTTACCCTGTCACCGATTTTTTGTTTGCGCATGAAACTTTTTATGTTTGCAAATCTCCGCATGTGTGCTATAATTCAATACGCACACCACGCACCCATGGCGCAATTGGATAGCGCATCAGATTCCGATTCTGACGGTTGGCGGTTCAAGTCCGCCTGGGTGTACCAAGCTGGACCCAGTTGAACCCGTAATGGTTTGACTGGGTTATTTTTTTACATTTTTTTCGGGTTCAAGTCTTGCAAACAAACCAAACGAGACTTGAACCCGCATCGCGATACTTATTGTTTAGAATAAATGAGTTCCGTTTTAAATATCTCATCTTCATAACCTTCCTCTTTTAATTTCTTAATTGCCCTTTCGACCGTGCGCTTATCTTTGCCGATTTTTTCTGCGATGATTTTTGCATTGCATTCCCGACAATCTTTTATGAAACCATAAATATTTTGCTCTGTTTTTGACAGTTTTACACCGACATTTACACCGACATTTTCAGTGCAATTGTCAGCATTGGTTAGACCAATTATCGTCTTGAACACATCTCCGTCTACAAATTTCGGAGTTGTCCCGGAATATACTTTGCTGTACTTCACAATGTTTCTGACACCCGAACCGAGTTCTTCTGCCCAACCTATTTCCTTGAACACCGATGCGATTACCGGATTTTTGGGATACGGAACAAAGTCAGCAAGACTTATTGCGCCAAGTCCTCTTGCCTTGTTGCCGTTTTCCGTTCTCACGCAATTTTTTTCAATAATCAATTTTGCGGGATAATTCTCTAAAAAATTAGGTGTTCAACTGGGATTTTACATTGCGTACCACTCCAAAACCGCTATGTTTCATAGCGGTTTTATCGTTCTCCTCCGGCGGACTTGAGCACCTGTCGCTGACGCGATTGGCACAAGTGCAACAATCGCTATTACGCTCGTTTCCCTCGCTACAAATCCGTTTGGGTGCGCCATGGAAAAGGCAAGTCAAAAACAACTTGCCTTTTCCAACAAAATCCGACTTATACACGCACTCTGCCCATTCCAAGAACACGACACTCGGGCGGGACACCCGCACCCGATTCCAAGTCGCAATCAAAAAAACGGCAACTTGATTTCTCAAGTCGCCGTTTTTTCCATGCGTTTTATTCCGCAATCTTTCTTGTCTTAAATCTCAATCGGTGCAACACCAGAATCAAGATAAAGTGCAGTATTCGTTCCGACGAGAGTCACAGTGCTCTTCTCGTAATAAATCTTTGAGGATACTTTAGCAGCGGCCTCGCCCCCCTCAGAATGATCTATTTTTTCTGCCCAGAAGAAATAACCGCCTTCCTTGCCGGTAACCGTCGTATTCTTGATTACAACAGTGGAATTGCGTTGCGTGCAAACTGTGTAGTAACCAGTTGCTGTAATATTACAGTTTGTGATTGTTGCTGTCGCATCCGGCACATCAATTTCATCCGAGTTCAATCCGGTCACATTGATACCACCCATCGTGGTCAAACCGTCAAGCGTGACGTCTTTGCCCGGTTTAATCTGCATCACATAGCTGCCATATTCACCGCTTGTTTGAGTCGGACTTGGAGTTGCAACCATTTTACCGTTTTTCACCGTCACGTTGTTGCCTAA
>CAVABL010000023.1:0-6347 GCA_963586735.1 Firmicutes bacterium TM09-10 | reverse complement strand
TGTCAAGTTGTCTGTTTTGACATTTAAACGTTTATCGACGTTGTAGTCTTTCATTGGGATTGTGATATCATCTGCCAAAACGATAGTGTCGCCTTCTTTTGCATTTTGCACAGCAGAGACAAATTCAGCTGCAGTGCTCACGCTTGTGCCGGGAACAACCTCATACACTGCCGTGTCGTCAATCTTTTTTTCAGTCACGACATAGCCTTCCGCAACGAATGATTTGACCTTGCCGGATTCATCGCCGTTTGCGGGGCTGTTGCCGACAAATGTACCGCCTTTGACAAACACAAGTTGATTCGTTTCGTTGTTTTGGTTCAGTGTGAGAGCCTTAAGGTTTTTATTGTACTGATACTCTTCCGTTGTCTTGTTTGTATAAACACCGCTTTCAATCGTGATTTTGCTGCCGGCGAATGCATATGCGCAAGCACCCGTGATGCTGTCGATTGTGACTTCAAGTTTTGACAATGTCACGTTTGCGCCGTCTCTTGCAATAATAGGATCACACTCGTTTTTGTCACCGCTTCCTTTGATTTGAGTGACAGCAGTTCCGTCGATTTTGCCGTTTGTGATAGTCACGGTTGCGCCTTCCACACGGAATGCTTGGGTGTCATCGCCGAGCATTGTGACGGTATATCCGCCCAAATCCACCACCATATCTTTTTGAATGACCAAGCGTTGTGCGATATCGATATCGTCAACCAAAACAACCTTGGTTGCGCCACTCGCAACTGCATTTTGAACGGCTTCATATGAAGCAGCATACACAACCGAGTCATATGCAATTGTGAAGTCGGAGAAATTCGTCGTTCTGATTGTCAAAACACCTGTCGTTTTATTGTAGGAATATCCAACGCCCTCGTCGTTTGCATCAAGTTTAGTTGTTATTCCGTTGTGCGTATGTGCAACAGCAACGTTTTCAAGTCCTTTGCCCACAAACACATTGACCGTGATGATTTCTTCGTTTTCTGTTGAAAGACCGTCCATTTTGATTTCAAAGTTCTTTGCTTCTTGACCTGCTTCAACCGTAAACGTTGCGGGCACGCTTTCTGTTTCTTCAACGGAGAGCGTCAACTCTGTCGTTTCTGCGCTTGCAAGTTTTGCGCCTGCAGGAACGGTTGCCGTGACTGCTTGCACAACTTTGTTGTCAACAACACCTGCTGCGGTGCTTGACACCAACGTGACTTCATTTTCAACTGTCGAATCATTTGTTGCTGTAACTTTTTCCGTGACGGTTGTGTTGACGTTGATTGTTTCCGTATTGCCTTGAACTGCTTCAACGTTGAATGCAATCGAGCAAGATTTTTCTTGATAATCGTTTTCGACGGCTGTAGGAAGTTCAATCGTGCAAGTGTATTCTGCAACGACTGTGCCGTTTTCTGTGTCCGATGCGGGAGCAAGGTCTTCCCAAACGGTGCTGTTTGCAACCGTGAGTCCGCCGATGTTGAATGCAAGTGCCTCAAACAAACCTGTATCTTCCGCTTTTGTCACTGTCGTTCTGTATTTTGCTTTGACGTTGCTGAAGTTTTTGATCGTGATTGTGAAGGTCACTTTGTCACCGGGCGTCATATTGGTGAGTGTGATTTCGTTTCCGCTCAAAGATGCAAATCCGCCGTTTGCAAACATATTTCCGCTTGCCGCATTGGTGGCAACTTTGATTGAGCCGTCCTCTGCGATTGTTGTCGGCGAATATGCTTCCAAATCGCTGATTGTTGCCTCGATTTTCACCTTACCTGAAGTGACCGCGATGTTTACGTCCGCACTGCTTGTGAACAACGCAAACGTTGCGCCGACAATGAGACTTGCGCAGAGGCAGATTGCCAAAATCGCAGAAATGATAACACTTCTCTTTGATGATTTGGTCATTGTAGTATCTCCTATTTCCAATTTTTTTATTTTCATCTTAAAATTTTGTCACGTTTGTGGCTTTATCAATCCAAAGCGTGACGTCGAGCGTTTTCGCCCGATTATTGTTGTTGAGTGGTAGCCTGAACAGCGTTGACAATCAAGTCAAATTCGGCAGATTTGTCCATTGCGTCGTTGTTGACGATGCCCTCAACATCCACGTCGTTTTTGAATTCGACCTTGACTTTGAATGTTGTTTCCTTGCCCTTTGCAACGTCGCTTGCAACGACAACCTGACCGTCCGCTGCGCTGAATGAGGACAAATATCCTTTTTCAGTGCCGTTCACACTCACCATGAGTTGCCCCGCAAGTTCATCGTCGACTTCAACGAGTTTGATGATGATCTGATATGTGAACGCAACCGTGCCCGTGTTTTTGATTTGCAGTGTCGCTTCATATGCCGATGTTGGCACAATCAGCTCATCTTTGCCGATTCCGAACACGTTGACGTTTGAGCCTTTTGTCAGATCAACCTTTGACGTATCAGTCGTCGTTTTCATATATCCGTCTTCATCGGGCACCGTTTTTGACAACGACGTGCGCCAAAGTTCCAGATCCAACGAGCCTGCAACGAGATGATTGGTCACTTCAACCTTTTTGCTCCACAAAGCATACGTGCCGCACACAAGCATAGCCATGCACAACATGATCGTCATGCTTGCCATTAGCAACGTCTGAACTTTGTTTCTTCCCATTCCTTCGCTATCCTCCTTTTTTTAGATTTATCCTTGACGTTTGCCCTTGCGCCGTCCGCACCCTTATTTATATCTCGGTGCGTCCCTCGCTCCCTCAAACGAAAAACGATATCGATTTAATTTTTTCCTACACGCACTCTGCCATTTCGGAGCGTTCTCATACACGCACTCTGCAATTCCAAGAACACGACGCTCGGGCGGGACACCCGCACCCGATTTCTATTCTTCCACAACCCACACTCATTCGTTGCCTACTTATTAACAGACTGTGCAACTTCGAAGACGAAACACGAGCCGCAACGGCGGCGAGCCTGTGAGCGCCGCATTATACACACTCATTCAAGGCGTTCTTATACACGGAATGTGCATATTCGCAGACGAAACCGAAGTCGCAAGGCGACGACCACTCCGAGCGTCGAGCTTGACGATTAGTACCGTCCGACTGTGACGTGTTGTTGCGTAGCTGTCACACAAAGGACGGTGACACAATGAGTGGACTGTCCTTATCTATGCGAGCACCGAGTGTGTCCCCACGCGGAGCGGACACCGTGGGTTCCCTCAAGCATAGCGCAAAGGGGGAACGGTGGTGGGGGAAACACGTGAGGAAAGGGAAAATTGCATTCAAAGTTATCTCACGCACATCTTCCACAACCCAAACGCAGTTTGGATATCATCACGAAGTGATTTCATCCGAGCACCGCGAGGATATCATCGCCGCAGGCGATATCATTGATTGCGACCTCGTCGCAATCTCGCTTGCACCGCAGGTGCAATCACCTTTGTTCTCTTTTCTCTTTTCTTCTTATCTTCGCCTGTTCTTTTTTGTAGGCTTTTTCTTCGTCGATTGCACGCATTGCAATCATCATGCTGTCCTTCGTTGCGCCAAGCGATGCCTCGTCAATCACCTTGATGACAATCGGCGCTTGTTTGACGGCAACTTTGTTGTCGCTCACGTAGTTTTTGAATTGCAAATTCGCAATCGTCAACTCGCACACGACGATTCCGCGCTTGATTTTCAACCTGACAAGGCGGTTTTTTCCGACCTTGTATTCCTCATACGACGCGTTTTTGAAACGCTTTACGCCCTCAACCGTGTTTGCAAAGCGCACGATCTCGTCATAATATCCCTTGAATTCCGGCGTGAGCGCAAGATACTTTTCATCGAGCGTTTCGGTGTTTGCCGAAAACGCAATGTTCGACTCGTCGTCGCAAGCAACTTCGTCCGCAACGATTGCCTTCACTTCTTCCGTGCCGTCCGTCACGACGATTTCTTCAACTTGTTCGTCGCAAATCGGTTTTTCTTCCTCCGTCTGCTCGTCGCAAACTGTCTCTTCGGGTGTCGTTTCCTCCGCCTTCACGTCATCTTGTTCGCTCTTTTTGCGTTTGTTACGGTCCGAAACAAGATCATAGCAAACCACGGCGGTGCAAAATGCTCCCATCGCCAACACGATCGCCATAAACACAATCACAAGCACTGACATATGTATCTCCCTCCGATAGTTTTGTCATGCAACGTTTTAGTCCGTTGCGTTATCCTCACAAACGCGGCATTGTCCGCCCGTTTGTCCTTCATCTCTTTCATTTTCGCTCTGCTTGGACGTTTCGTCATCCTTTTGCGAGCCTCGCTCAACCGCTTGTCCGTCACCGTTTTGCAAGTCGGATTCGCTTTCTTGCTCCGCGCCTTGCGGCGCTTGTTCACACTCTGCGCCTTGCGAGCCTTGTTGCAGCATTGCAAGTTGACGTTTCAATTGCTCGATTTCGTCCGCTTGAGTTGCCTGCGTTGCGGCAATCTTTTCCTTTTTGTCCTTGCTCACAACCCTCACGATCCTCATCACTTGGAAAAGAATCATGATCACGCTCGGCACGATCACAAAGCACGCAATCCCCACCGGCGTTTTGAACGCATACACCAAGAGCCCCAACAAATAACTCTGCCCGGTCACCTTGCCGATGATATAGTTGGGACTGTCCGTCTTTGACGTGTCGATTGTCTGTTGTCCGACGATCGTCTTATCCTCTTTGTTGTCGCCCTCGAGCGTTATGATATATCCGCCCGTTGACTTCGCCTCTTTTTTCACCACGCGGTGAGTGATAGTCTCTTGCTTCGTGTAGACGTATTTGAACGTCAGCACGTCGCCCACCTTTATATCTTCAATCCACTTTTCGCGCTCCGCCTCGTCTTCGGGTATGACGTCCACAAACACGCACGACTTGACCTTTATGCTTTTGATTTTGTAGTTGCTCACGTCCGTCTCGTCGCAAGCCTCCATCGAGGATGACAACACAAAACGCATTTGTTTCCCGAAGATTGTCGCCGCACCGTCCTCGTCCTTCTTTGACACGATGCTCACCACAAGCACGAATATCGCAAGCGCAACAAACGCGACAAGCACCACGTCGCCTATCACCCCAAAAACCCGTCTCGCCGTGGATTTCGTCTTTGCCTTTCCGCCCTCTTTCTTCATTCAATGTTCCTTTTAATCGTTATTTACTTATCTTATATATCCTTATATCCCATTTAACTGCACGCCTTGCGTGCCACCTCAACCCACGCAAAGCGTGGATTTCATCACGCAGTGATTTCATCCGAACGCAGTGAGGATTTCATCGTGCAACGCACGATATCATTGATTGCGCCCACAGCGCAATCACAGTCGATGCGCACTCAAGTCGATATAAAACGTCATTTCCGCCCCTTGCGTATCGTTGCCGGCGTCCTCGCTCATCGTATACACAATCTTGATTTCCGGCACGGCTTTGCCAAGTGAAACGGGTTCTGCAAGCGCAAACATTTCGGACAGTGTCTTTTCAAATGTCGTATTGCCGTAACAGATCGTCACGGTGATGTATTTTTCAAGCACGCTCGATTCGTTGCGCCTCATCGACAAGTCAACATAAAACTCCTCGATGTTGTCGCCGTCAAGAGTGATCGTATATTCGCTCTTTCCGCCCGGGTACAACCCTGCGATTTCCGCCTTGAGCGTCTTCGTCGTTTCCTCGTTGATCGTGATCGTGGTGTCGCCCACATACTCTCTGCCGTTGTATATGAGGAAAAACGTCACGGCGCCGGCTGCCGCCACCACCAGACACGCAAGAGCCATTAAGATTTTTGCAACCCTATTCGTTCGCACTTTTCCTCCAACTGAACGTCGTTCCCACACAGCCTTTTGCCGCCAACCGTTCACCAAGCCGTTCACGCTAACCGTTCACGCCAACCACTCACCGAGCCGTCCTCGCAAAACAGTTCACGCCAACCACTCACCGAACCGTTCACGCAAAACAGTTTACCGAACCGTTCACGGCAACCACTTGCAACAATTCGCATCGTTTGTCTGCAATCGCTTGCCGACAATCTTTCGTCTGTCGTTGCTCACGGCAATGAAACGAACTCCGTTCCGAATCTCACGATTTTTCCATGTATTTTCCACGCCCGCTCTGTTCATGGAATATACTAATTTATGTACAAATTATAATTAGTTGTTTTATGTATGTCAACAATCTGTTGGATAAAACTATAAATTTTTACAAAATTTACAATCAAAATTAAAAATTTCAACGCTATTTGTGGTTTTCTTGATCAAACGACAAACCGTTCACGCAAAAAAAACACATCACCTCGCCCAAAGGCGTTAATATTTGATTTTTCCATGAACATTTTTTCAAATTTTGTTCATGGAATAGTATATTCCATGAACCCTGCGATTTCCGCCTTGAGCGTCTTCGTCGTTTCCTCGTTGATCGTGATCG
>CAVABL010000022.1:12525-12812 GCA_963586735.1 Firmicutes bacterium TM09-10 | reverse complement strand
CAAATCGGACACCCCGAAATTTTCCGCACTTTCGACAACCATATCCGTGACTATGTCGTCGTTTTTCAAAACATTCATAAGAATATTGTGCACAATCGCAAAAAATCAATGCAAAACGGTTGCAACTTTTTTCCCGATATGATAATATGTCAAAGATATTTAGTCAGTACAAAAGTACGAGGAGAAAAATATGCCAAATATTAAGTCAGCAAAAAAGAGAGTTATCACTTCCGACAAGAGAAACGAGATCAACACCGCAAAAAAAGCGCGCGTGAAGACCGCAATCA
>CAVABL010000022.1:10006-12515 GCA_963586735.1 Firmicutes bacterium TM09-10 | reverse complement strand
TTCCGTCATTGACTGCGCTTTCAAAGACGGCATCTACAAAAAGAACACTGTTGCGAGAAAGAAATCCACTCTCTGCCGCGCTTTAGACGCACTCAAAGCAAGCAAGTAAGCAACAAAACATCCGCAAAAATTCAAAAGACTGTTTGAAAACAGTCTTTTTTTCGTTGGAATAAAATTAGAGTTTTTACCTTTTGGGTTGAGATTCTTCCCTTTTTGCTTCGATTTTTTTCAAAACGTCCGCATTTTGAGCGTGCCAAAATCGTTCAATTCAACGATTCGTCGTTGCTCTCTTTGCTTTTCGTGCGTCTTCGCACAAGAATTGTGACTACGATTGCAATCATGACCGCGCCGAGCGCGGATGCGGCAGAAATCGAGACGATATTGAGGATTTCCACCCTCATTTTCTCCTCGTCGACAACGCTCACGGTTATCTCTTTTGTGAAGTTGTGCCCGATTTTCGCTTTGACGACGTGCTCGCCCGAATCCTCGAACTTGCACGTGAACGTAAGTCCCGTCGTTGCGTATTGACCGTCAACATACCACAGCACCTGCGTCCACGGCGACATATTTTCAAGCAGCGTTTTGTCAACGGAAAATGTCAACGATTCGTTTTGTTTCACGTCCAAGACCTCTCCGTTTTCGTTTCCGCTCACATTCTCGCCGTCCTTTGAGACGTTGACGGCCAATTGTTTGGTTTCCTCGGCGGAATATTCGACGTATTTGACTTCTATACAACAACTCACGCTTTGCGCAGTTACGCCGAGTTCCTCAAAAGTCCACTCCGCGCTCACCGTAACGCTACCTATTTCGTTTTTCGGCGTATATTCAAAATTGAAGCCGTCGCCCTTTGCAATGCCGTCTACCTTCCACACAACCGTTCCTTCTCCGTCGTATGAGTGCGGAAAAACGTCGAGATACAATTTGACGGTTTTTATGTCGTTGAGGTTTTGCAACAGTTCTCCGCCGTCCTCGTCGACGTCGAGCCTGATTCTCACCTCGTTTTCGATGAGTCCGACGAAGTCGAACACGCCGAGATTGAATTTGTCAACCTGTATGGTTTCATTGTAGGCGTATCTCACATATTCCGTGACTTCGGGGCACGATTTTAGATTTTCCTTGCTCACCGCGCAATACGCCCTGTCTTTGAGCATAAAGAGTGCGCTCGCAAAAGCGACTACGGGCGAAGCCATACTCGTGCCGCCGAGGGATTTATATCCGTCGTCGGTTGCGCCGTCCGCACTGAAAATCGCACTGCCCGGAGCGCATATATCGTAAATCGAACCGTAGTTTGACGTTGAAGCAAGCGACTTTACACCGTTCGTTTCCTGATAATTCATCACACCGATGACGTATTTGTTTGCGGCGGGATAGAACCATTTTCCGCTCAGAAGTCCCTTTTGATCGGACGATCTCGAATTGTTGCCGGCTGCCGCGACGAACACGGCTTTTTGCGCGTCCGACTCAGTCACCAAATCGAAATCCGTGCTTTTGCCCGACTTTGCTCCGCCGTCAGAGATTGACATATTCACGACGTCCGCACCGTTTGCAAGCGCAAACGCAATTGCGTTTTTCACGGCGGTATCCGAAAATTTCGTCTCGTTCCACTCGTTTTTGGACGCCTTTATCGGCATGATTTTTATGTATTTTTCAAGATTCAACTCGTGAATAAGCGTCGCAATGATTCCGGCAACGTGCGTTCCGTGTCTGTTTTTGGCGTCGTCCGAAGCGTCTTTTGACGTGTCGGCGGTGTTTTTTGAAACTATATTGCCGTCTTTATCGCGCAAAAACACGTCGTATTGACCGATTCCGCCCGCATTCGACGCAACGCCGTTTTCGTCGTACTTTCCCAAAAAAATCTCGTGATTGAAATTCACGCCCGTGTCAATGATCGCAACGACGATAGGATCTTCCTCGACATTTGAAAAGTCGAAATGATCGGTGTCGCCAAGCCAACCTTGGACGACTTTTTTTACATCTTCTATATCGAGGTTGTCCCCGTTCATTTGCCAGTCGAGATTCTTGTCCTTGACATCCGAAACATACCCTTCGGGACAAACGGCAAGCGCGGTTGACGGCGCAAAAATCGCAAAAACAAAAACAAGGACAAACACGCATGCGACAAAACGCAATGCGGATGTCCTTGAATATACCCGATTTTTTTCGACATTTTTCATTTTCCGAACTCCTGCGAGCAAAGGAAAAATCAAATCCGGGTTATTTTACCGTCGGTGGTAATAGTGCCCCATTTGCCGTCTTTTTTGATCTTTGCCTCGCCGTTTTCAAAGGGGGTTGCGGCGTCAAACTGAAATTGAATGACGACCTCGTTGTTTTTGTTGATATATCCGCACTTATCGCCCTTGCAGACCATTGCAAGCCCTTCCGAAAAACTCATTGCGGTGTCGTAGTCAAGCGGAATGACGATGTTGTTTTCCTCGTCGATATATCCGCATTTTTCGTCTATTTCAACGGACGCAAGTCCTTCCTTGAACGCAAAAATCTCGTCGTACAT
>CAVABL010000022.1:4337-9996 GCA_963586735.1 Firmicutes bacterium TM09-10 | reverse complement strand
GTCGTACATCGTGGGAATGACGATTTTGAATCCGTTTGAATATCCCCATTTTCCGCCCTTGAGCACTTTTCGCCATTGTCCCGGTTTGAGGGGTTCGGTGAGTTTCTCGGGGGACTTTTGAGATTTTTTATCGTTTTGCTTGTTTTGACCTTGTTTGCCATTCTGCGACTTTGCGTTTTTCGTGCTCACTCTGTCCGAAAGTCCGAATTTTGAGCCTTTTTCGCTCTTTTGCGACTTTTCACGAGTGCGTTCGGTGTTATCCGACTTTTGCGAGTTGCGATTCTTGTCGTTTTTGCGGTTTTCCTCACCAGCTTCACCCTCGCTCTCAACGCTTTGAACGAGTTTGTTCTGTTTTTCGGATGTCGTTTTGGGTGCGGGTTCGGGGCGCAGGCACATATCCTTTGATTTGAGGGCGTCTTTGACCTCGAAGAGAATCTTTTTGTTGAGTCCTTGCACCTTATACATATCCTTGTCCGTGCGACGAACGAGGTCCGCTGCGGTGCGGATATTGTTTTTTTCAAGCAATTCGCGAGTGGATTCGCCTATGCCCAGTCCCTCGAGCGAAAGCGACAATTGCTCCGCCGAAAATTTTGCAGTTTGTTGATCGACGCTCTCGCGATTTTGTTTCGGAGAGCGGTTTTTATAGTAATGTTTCTTGTTTGTCATAATATACCTTACATAGATATTAGCACACGCGCACGAATATTTCAAGTGATAAACTTATTATCTTGACTTAAACTTGCAATTTGGTTATACTTATATCTATGAAAAAGTCGGTTAAAATCACAAAAAAATCGTTGCTTATTGCGCTTTTTGCCCTGATATTTGCAACGTCGCTCGTTTCGACGCTCACTTTTGGAGCGGTCGTTGCGCATGCCGACGACGCAAGTGCCGACAATTTTGTGAGAGTATTTCCTCAAAACAATTATTTTCAATCGGCAAATCCCACGCTCGTGAGCGCAAACGACAATTATCTCGTCATCTACGATTCAACCGCAAAAACGTTGTTCGTCCGCCCCAACGACTCGTCCGACACGCAAACATATGCCGCCGACTTTGAGCAAGTCAACTGTGTTTTCATCCTTGACGACGTTGCGTTTTTGCAGGCGGACGACAAGTATTTCACAATCGACCTCACCGACAAAACGTCGGTTGCAACCGAGCGCACGCTCACGTCCCCCGAGCGCATATCCACTCTTGCGAGCGACGGCAATTATCTTTATGCCCACTATCTTGCAGGCGACATCACCATTTACGACAAAAATCTCGAGATAGCATTCGGCGTTGACAATCAAAACTCGTCCGACCTCGTCGGGAAAATCGTCATTGCGGGCGAAAGCGACGATGTTTACGCATTTCCCTTCTCTTACGGCAACGCGTTTTACGTTTGCTACAATGCAACGACAAAGCAAACCGAATCGCACGCAATATCTCAAAACATAACGCAGGCGTACGTTGGAGACGTCATGTACGCGCTTGCCCTCATTCCGCAGACAAACAAAAAAAATATCGTATGCCTTGACAAACAGACGGGCGCGTTGCTCGTTGAAACGGACATATATCCCGACGAATTTTTCGCGCACGGAAACCGTCTTTTCACAATCGAGGACAAAAGCGTCGTCGTCTACACGCTCTCGAGCGACAAGACGAGTCTCACCCGCACGACGTCAATCACGATGACGGGCAGCGACGCCTTCCACCTTGACAATCCGACGGACTTGTGCATATCGAGCAACGCAGTCGTGGTTGCTGATTCAAACAACGACCGCCTCGCCTACATCGACAAATACGGTGCGCTCACCGAGCAACTTTTCAGCGACGCGCCTCTTTGCGTGACGTCGTCGGGCAAGGACGTTTATTGCGGTTTTGAAAACAAGGTATGCAAAATCAGCGGATATGAAATTGCAAAGACTTACTCCGTCGACGGCGTCGTCGACGTGGCGTATCTCGACAAACTTTACGTTCTCACAAAGGACGGCGTATACACCGCAATCGGCAATTCCCTCGTCAAAATATTTGACGTCGCCAACGGCAAACGCGTCGCGTGCGCAAAGGACGGCTCGAACGTTTACGTTCTCACCTCGGACAGCGTGTTGTGTCTTGACCGCAACGGCTCGCAAATCGGCGTCGCGGCAACGAATGTAGGTGACGCGGTTGACGTTGCAATCGATTACGAGGGCAAAGTGTACGTTGCCTCACAAGGCAAAATCGACGTCTATTACGGTGGCAACCTTGTTGGCACGACGATTCCCTCTTCAACGTCGATGAAAGCGACTCTCACGAGCGTATGTCTTGACGGCGAAAACTTGTTGTTCACCGCAAAAGAGAGTTTTGTCGGAGCAATGAGCGTCGGCGCGACGACAAAGCAAAACTTTGAAAAGGAACTGCCGAATCTTTCCGATTCGAACTATTATTTCGCAATTGCAAAAGAGGGTGCACTCAACTATTCGTGGGACGGCAGACTTGAAAACACGTCGTTTGCTTCAAATGAAACCTACCTCGTTTTCGACAAGCAAATCGATGGTGACGAAAGCAACGATTATCGTTACGCACGCGTGAACGAAAAACTCGTGATAATCGACAAAAACGACTTTGAAACTGTCAATCCGACAACTTTAAGCGGTGATTATTGCGCAAAAGACGCCATCACGCTCTATTCGCTCCCCTATTGTCAAGATGGCGCAATCACAATAGAAAAGGATGTTCACGTGACGCGCGTGAGCGACGTTGCAGGCTATGACAACTCGCAATGGGCGATTGTGAAATACGACGAAAAATCCTATTTTGTCAAATCGTCGGACATCGAGCAATACGTCGTCGTCACCCCCGAGCAAGACAAGGTCTACGGCAAAGCCAACGCCGACAGAGTCGGAGGATTCGTCAACGTTTACACCTCTCCCGACACATCATCGGAAGTCGTGACTCAAATCCTTGACGGCAGCAAAGTCGAAGTTCTCGAAACTCTCAACGAATTCTATCTTGTGAGCATTGACGGCAAAGTCGGTTACGTCGACAAAGACCATCTCAAAATCAACGGACTCACGACCGTTCAAATCGTTGCAATCGTCCTTGCAATCGTCGTCGCGCTTGCAGGCACTGCAATCTACTTTTCAATCTACCTCACGCGCAAGAACGCAGACAACAAAAAAGACGAGGACAAACCTCAAAAAAGATTTTGATTCCCTTCCCCAAAATTGAAAAAACTCGCACCACTGCGAGTTTTTTTATGCGTTGAGATTCTTTGCCGAAGTTTTCAAAACCCACGTATAAGGCTGTCAAACAGATGAACGACAAGAAAGGCACGGCTTGAAACAAAATCGTTTGAGTGCGACATTGAGATGCAGAACAAGAAAGACACATCCGCACGGCAACCCTAATGTACATAAAAGTACATGAGTTGACAGGCAGATGTGTCTGACGCCGCTATGCGCTCAATAGCGCACTCAAACGCGGGTTTTGCCCATAAAGAAAACGGCAAGAGCATTATACCCCGCACATCCTGACACAAGGCGGTTGATATAACCGTACTTGACGGGAACGCCGCCGGACAATTGCTCGATTTGCGCGCCGAAAGCATGGGCTTCGTCGGGGCAATTGGTGTGGCCGATGAGGATGAAATCGTTGTCGTCCTTGACATAATTGTTCTGGAAAAATTTGACCATTTCGGAGATGGATTTTTTGCGTCCTATCGCCTTTGTGACGATGCCGATTTTGCCCTCGGTGGTGAGTTGAAGCACGGGGTTGATGTGAACGATCATGCCGAAAAGCGCGGCGAGCGTGGAGATACGGCCGCTGTTGCGGAGGTTTATTAGATCGCTGACGATGAAACAATGGTGCGCGTTGAGTTTATGCTCTTCAACCCACTTTGCAATCTCTTCCATACTCTTGCCTTCCGCCTGCATTTTTCTTGCGTAATAGAAGAGCAATCCTTCACCGCCTGCGCCTGCGAGCGTATCGATGACGATGATTTTGCGCTCGGGATATTTGATGCGCAACCCTTTTGCGATGTAGGAAATGTTGTCAAAACTTCCGCTCATACCCGACGAAAAGCCGATATAAAGCAAATCCTTGCCTTCCTGAAGAACTTGCTCGAACATGACTTCGGCGTCGTGCGGATTGATCTGCGATGTCTTGACAAGTTTGCCCGCCTTCAACTTTTCATAGAAAAGTTCAATCGGATACTCGTCGTCCTTCTCGTAAAAGTGGTCTTCGAGTGTGAAGGAAAACGGAAGTCTGCGTGCGGGATTTTGCTCATAATAGCCTTCAAAAAGGTCAGCCGTGTTGTCGGTTACGATTTCAAACATAGTCTTCACTCCTATTGTGAGTATGATAACACACAAGTTTCGATTTGTCCATAGCGGTTTGTCGGATTTCAAAATTTTGCGACGTTATCAAACGTTTTGCCAAACAATGTGCAAACGCTTGCGTTTTTGTATGCGCGCGAGCATAATATCCGCATACAAAAGAGGAACAAATGACGCTTCAACTTTCGATATTCGTGATATGCGCCGTGGGCATACTTGCCTCGACGCTGTTCAATCTTCGCTTGCGCATAGGCAAATTCGGCGTGAGTCTTTATTGGCTCATACCTTTGGTGTGCGCGATTATTCTGCTTGCGGCGGGCGGAGTGAACGCAAAGTCGGTGTGGGCGTCTTTCACGTCGGACGATGAAGTCAACCCCCTGAAAATTCTCGTTTTGTTCCTGTCGATGAGCGGACTCAGCGTATATCTTGACGAAATAGGTTTTTTCAAATGGCTTGCCAACGCGACGCTTAAAAAGGCGGGCGCAAGTCAGACGAAACTGTTTTTTCTTCTTTATGTGACAACCTCGATTTTGACAGTATTCACCTCAAACGACGTGATTATCCTCACGTTTACGCCGTTCATCTGCTATTTTGCGCGAAATTGCGACATCGATCCGATTCCCTACATATTCACCGAATTCGTTGCGGCAAACACGTGGAGCATGTTTTTAATAATCGGCAATCCGACCAACATATACCTTGCGACGTCCATGGGCGTAGGCTTTGCCGAATACGTTGCCGTCATGGCGCTCCCGACCGTATTTGCAGGACTTTGTTCGCTCGCAATTCTATATTTAATGTTCAGAAAAAAGTTGAAAACCCCCATGAACGCGCACGAAACCGAAGTGCAAATCGAGGACAAACCCTGCCTCGTCATAGGTCTCGTCGTGCTATGCTCCGCAACCGTTCTGCTTGCGATATCCTCTTATATAGGCGTTGAAATGTGGATTGTTTCACTTACGGCGTTCGGAGTTTTGCTCGTTGCAAGCACGATTGCGACTCTTGCGCAAAAAAAGTCGTTCAAGCCGATAGGCAAGACTTTTGCAAGACTTCCGTGGCAACTAGTGCCGTTTTTGCTTTCGATGTTCGTGATAGTTTTGTCTCTCAACGAGTGCGGAGTCACGGCATATCTTGCAACTTCCCTTCAAAAAGCGGATTGCGCTTTGACGTTCGGCACGACGTCGGCACTGTTTGCAAACGTCATCAACAACATACCGATGTCGGTTTTATATTCGCAAATTCTTCAAAGCGTTGCGGCGCAAAACCTCAAAGGCGCAATATACGCCTCCATCATAGGTTCGAATCTCGGCGCATTGCTCACGCCCATAGGCGCGCTTGCGGCGATAATGTGGAGT
>CAVABL010000022.1:0-4327 GCA_963586735.1 Firmicutes bacterium TM09-10 | reverse complement strand
CTCAAAACTCAAAACGTAAAATTCACGTTTTTCGATTTTGTCAAGCGCGGCATGGTCGTCGGAATCCCCGCACTTTTTTGCGCGATAGCAGGACTTGAAATAATGCTTCTCGTTTGAAAAAAGCCCGAAGCAACGCCGAAAATGCATAGAGAATCACGAATTTTCCCGTTTTTTTTGACAAATATTGCAAAAATAATTACAAAAATATTGCGTTTTTGAAAATTCTCTGTTGAAATCTGTCGTATATCGTGCTAAAATTTCATTAAATTTTTTATATTATAGCGTAGAAAATCGTCAAGATTCATGAGGAATATATGGATTATTCAAAACTGCTCAACCCAATTGCGCGCAATCTCAAACCTTCGGGGATAAGAGAATTTTTCGGCATTGCGGCAACAAGGAAGGACTGTCTCTCGCTCGGCGTGGGAGAGCCCGATTTTTCAACGCCAATAGTTTTTTCGCAAGCGGGCATAAACAGCATCATTGCAGGCAAAACGCAGTACACCGCAAACGCCGGTCTTTTTGAACTGCGCGAGGCGATATCAGGATACACCAAGCAATTCCTCGGTCTTGACTACGATCCTCACGACGAGATTATCATCACCGTCGGTGCAAGCGAAGGCATCGACGCCGCTTTCAGAGCAATCGTTGCACCCGGCGACGAGATTCTCATTCCCGAGCCGTGCTTTGTATGCTACGCTCCCCTCGTATCTCTTTGCGGCGGCACGCCGATAGCGATACAGTGCAAAATCGAAAACGAATTCAAACTAATGCCCGACGAACTCGAGAGTGCAATCACGCCCAAAACGAAAGGACTTTTGCTTGCCTACCCCAACAACCCCACGGGCGCGGTTATGGAAAAGAGCGACCTTGAAAAACTCGTTCCTATCATCAAAGCGCACGACCTCGTCGTTTTCAGTGACGAAATTTACGGCGAACTTTCTTACAACGGCTTGAAATTCACCTCGATTGCCTCGCTTGACGACATGCGCGAGCGCACGATTGTCATAAGCGGTTTTTCAAAATATTTTGCAATGACGGGTTGGCGACTGGGCTACGTATGCGCCCCCAAGGAAATCGTCGACGTCATCTACAAAATTCACCAATACGCAATCATGTGCGCCTCAACCGCCGCGCAATACGTTGCGCTTGAAGCATTGAACGCCTCTTTCAGAGACGATTTTAAGGAAGTCCATCAGATGCGCGACGAGTACGACAAGCGCAGACGCTATCTCGTTGACCGCCTCAACGCAATGGGACTTGAATGTTTTGAACCGAGAGGCGCGTTTTACGTTTTCCCGTGCGTGAAATCCACGGGTATGGACGGCGAGCAGTTTGCCTATGCCCTGCTCGACGCAAAAAACGTTGCGGTTGTCCCGGGCGGAGCGTTCGGCGCAAGCGGAAAAGATTTTATCCGCATCAGTTACGCCTATTCTATCGACGTCATAAAGCGCGCTCTCGATTTGATTGAAGAGTTTATCAAAGAACTGTGAGTGTGACTTTTGGCGCACAAAACTTTCCGACATTCACGAAAATGCTTTTTACGAAAACAGCGCGATTCAAAAAAATCGCGCTGTAATTTTTTACTCTCATCCGATTGTCACCCGATAGTGACCGTGCCGTCCTCGCAAATCGTCACAGTGTCGCCTGTGTTGACGGATTTGAGAAAATCGTCGCCGAGTTGGTCAATTGCGATGACGTTTGAATCCTCCCAAATTTTTGCAAGGACGATTCCGCTTGCTGCGAGCGAATCTATATGCTCGGCAAACAGGAACGCCGACGGATTGATGCCCATCGAGCAAACCGTCTGAATGACGAGACCGCCAGTTGTCGAGCCGATAGTCTGCGGCAAACAAAGTGCTTTTCCGGTGATATTCAGTCCGAAAATATCCTTGTTATTCTGATCGCTGACGATGACTTGTTTTGCATTTGTGAGCGCGCTCTTTTGGAACGTCGCAAGAGTGTTCACGCCCTGTCTCGAAACGACGGCTTCGCCCTTGAAGTTGCCCGCCGCGATAACTCTGCCTTTAAATGATTTCATACTCTTCACTCCTTTCCTGCGATGATATTGAGAAGGTCTGCCGTCTTATAGTATCTTGCGATGCTGTAAGTGCGGAGTTTGTTGGAGCAAGTCGCGATAGATTTGCCTTTTGTGAGCGGATTGTTTGTATACATAAGCGGACAAATGCTCGTGAGTTTCGCGCCGGTGGCAATCAGACGACTATAAGCCGGGGTTTTTTTGAATTTTTCCACGACGTCCGGAGCGGAACAAACGATAGTTTGCAAAGCGACTTTCTTTTTGCCGCTACGTTTGAGTGCGTTTTCAATCATATCCGTCCACTCGTTGAGTTGTGTGAATGTGAGGTGCGGACATCCGACAAAAGCCATCGTTGCTTTGCTGTCGGGTTTTTTCCACATATTCGGATAACTCTTGTACACTCTTTCGAGTTCTGCGTCGTCGACGACGTAAACTTTCGGATTTTCGACGATGAGTTTTTCACCGAGTTCCTTTGCTTCGGGCGTGAGATTGTCGATATGATAAAGCCCGACCGCGCCGTTTGAAGCGGTTGCCGCGCCGAAATCTTTGAGATATCCCTTGTTTTCGTCGTTAAGTTCACTGCCAATCCACTTATCGAGACCGTAAATGTAAGGAACATCTTCAACGACTTTCATGCCGATTGCGCTTCCGAGGATTTGCGCTTCGGGGACGTGCGTCGTTTCCACTTTCACGATCCACGTTGCCTTTCTGCCCTCGTCGGTGAGGAGACCGAATTCGGGAACGTAACCGACGATCGAGCCGAACAAATCGAGCATACCGCTATTGCGATTGCAGCGAGCGCCGAGCACGGAGTTTGCATAAACGACTGCGCTCGATTCCGCCCACGAAAGAATATTGCCTTTCTTCGGGACGTTGCCGACCTCGTCGAGATAGCAAGCGCACGTGAAAGCGTTTGCGTCCTTAAGACCTACCGCCTTCAATTGTTCTTCATAATGTTTTTGTTGAGAGTACATCACCTTCTCGTTGACGAGCCTGTCAAGCAACGAGTATTTGGCGTTCTCCCTGTCAAGCGGACGAGGATCGACGGTGAATGTGCCTTGCGTCTTGATGCCGTCGGCAATGAGCCTGTCCATAGTTTTGTAGAGAGGTTTGAGCAACCCGATGCCGAAACTTGTGACGAGATGTCCCTCTTTGTGAGTCACTTCGACCATACGTTTCGCGCCGAAAATATCGCCGAACATAACGAGCGTCTCCATGACTTTTGCCATAGTTTCTCCCTTTTTGCCGTTGAGAATGTCGGCTTGTTCGGGAGTGAGTTGCATGTTGTATTTCATATTATCCCTCACCGCGCCCGTTTTTCGAGAGCGCAAATTTTGTGTCAATCACTAATATTAGTTTACTATACAGATACAAAAATATCAATACCGAATTTAACGTTTGTACGAAAACTTTTTTGTAAATCGCAAAAAAATCGCTCGACATCTCGTCGTTTATGCGAGAGACAATATACAAAAATCCGCAAACATTGCGGATTTTTAAGTTCCAAATGCGATAATGCTCGCTTTAAGTTTCAAATACGATAAAACGCTTACATTAAGATTTTATCGTTTAAGATACTTTCGTTAAGTTTCTATTGCGATAAACGGAACGAACGTTTCGTCCTTGCTCGCACCCGCGTGCATACCGAGAAAAGGTTCTTCGTCGGGTTCAAATGGATTTAGGCAGGTCTTTCCCGTCGCAATCGCGACGTAATCGCCCACAAAATCTTCGAATCTCGCATTGGGTTTGCCGTCGCCGAAAAGATTGCATTTGAGCGCATCGTCGTGACTTAAAAGAATATAATCCTTTCCGAACGCCTGCATAAACGCCTTTTCAAACTCTTTTTCTCTGCCTTTTTTGACGAAAACCGACATCGCGCGCGATTCTATGGACGGCACTCGTTCAAAACAATCGGCAATTTCGGGATAATCGCAAAGCGACTTCCACTCTACGTCGACAAGTCCGTGATCGGCGGTGACTATGACGAGCGTGTCTTTCAAATCCTTGCAAAGTTTCTCGACTTCATCGTTTATGAGGCGAATCTGTTCGGTTACGTTTTTGTGCGTAGTTCCGAAGTCGTGCATATCGTGGTCGGGTTGATTCCAGTAGCAATAAATATATTTTTCACCCTCTTTTTCGCAAAGTTCGCGCACGATATTGCAAGTCGTTTGCACCGAATTCGTCTTTATATTTGCGTGTTTTGACACGAAATACGCTTGTTTGCCGACGTTTCGTATTTTCGTTTCGACAGTATCGAAAGGTAATGCGGTTTTTGCCACAGGATAATCT
>CAVABL010000021.1:0-13287 GCA_963586735.1 Firmicutes bacterium TM09-10 | reverse complement strand
TATCCAAACTGCGTTTGGGTTGTGGAAGATGTGCGTGAGATAACTTTGAATGCAACTTCCTCTTTCCTCACGTGTTTCCCCCGCCACCGTTTCCCCTCTGCGCTGTGCTTGAGGGAACCCACGGTGTCCGCTCCGCGTGGGGACACACTCGGCACTCACATAGATAGGTGTCGTTCACTTATTATGCCACTGCGCTTTGTGCGCCAGGCAGTGGCCAACAACACTGCGCAGTCGCTTGTACTGCGCAAACAGGGCTCACGCACACAAAAGACAAGCGAACTGACGCTTGAAATCAAAGATGAAAGCGCAGTCTTTTGTGTGAAGGGAAAAAGGAGCAACAAGGCAAAAGGCAAGCAATTGGCACAGATGTGGCAATTGTGGCTAAACGCCCTTGTTTGCGACGAAAGTTCGGCGCTCGGAGCGGTCGTCGCCTTGCGACTCCGGTTCCGTCTTTTAATGAGCACATAACGTGTATAAGTAGGCAAATTAAATTTTATAAAAATATTATCAATTAAATTGTAAAACTGTGCCAAACAGATGAATAACAAGGAAACGCCATTTTGCGAACTCGCCTAATGTACATGGAAGTACATGACGGGGGAGCAAAATGGCGTTGACGAAGTTAGTCGCTGTTTGGCGCAGTTTTACTTGAAGGCGTGGTAAATGGCATTGATAGCCTTCTCATAATCAAACGTATCTACGCCCACGATTATGTTGAGCTCGGAGGAGCCTTGGTCTATCATGCGGACGTTGACGTTGGCGTCGGCGAGGGCGGTGAAAAGAGTTGCGGCGGTGCCTTGTCTCGAAGCCATGTTGTGTCCGACGGTGGCGATGAGGGATAAGCCGCTGTGAATCTCTATGTTGTCGGCGTTGACGGACTCCTGAAGGGCGGCGAGCACTTTTTGCATGTTGCCGACTATATACTCGTCGCGTATGACGACGGAGAGGGTGTCGATGCCGGACGGCACGTGCTCAAACGATATGCCTTCGAATTCGAGCACGGAGAGGACTTTTCTGCCGAATCCGATTTCGGAATTCATCATGTCCTTTTCAATGTTGACGATTGTAAAACCCTTTTTGCCAGCAATGCCCGTGACGACGTTTTTGCTGCGCGGCAAATCCTTTTCGGCAACTATCATTGTGCCTTTGTGCGTGGGATTGAACGTGTTTTTGATGTTTATGGGTATGCCTACGCTCCTCACGGGGAAAATGGACTCGGGATGCAAAACCTCCGCGCCCATGTAGGCAAGTTCGCGAAGTTCCCTGTAACTGAGATAATCGATGATTTCGGGGCTGTCCACGACTCTCGGATCGGCGGTGAGAAAACCGTCGACGTCCGTCCAGTTTTCATAGACTTTTGCGCCGACTGCGCGCGCAATCAACGCGCCCGTTATGTCCGATCCGCCACGCGAAAACGTGGTGATTGCGCCGTCCTGATTCGAGCCGTAAAAGCCCGGAATCACTGCGTAGTCAACGTTTTCGAGGCGTTTTTTTATCAAATCGAGGGAATAGTGCATTTGCATTTTGTCGCCCTTGAATTTGATTATGTCTTGCGTGTCAACAAACTCGTAACCGAGTTTTTTTGCAAGAATGAGGGCGTTGAGATACTCGCCTCTCGAGGCGGCGTAGTCCTTGCTCGTGCTCTTGTCTATGCCAGCTTTCACCTCGTCCAGCACGGAATCGAGGTCAAAATCGACTTCAAGCGCGCTTGCGATGTCCTTGAAGCGTTTGCGTATAACCTCAAAAGACTGCGTGCAATTGCCCTTTTCAAGTTTCTCGTTGTAGCAAGCGTAAAGCGCATCCGTCACTTTGACGTCCGCTTTGTTGCGCTTGCCCGGTGCGGATACGACTATATACTTCCTTTGCGGGTCTGCCTTGACTATGTCGATGACGCGACTTATCGTGTCACCGTTTGCCATGGACGTTCCGCCGAATTTGCAAACTTTCATACCGATGTCCTCGTTTCAATTTATGCATACGACGCTTTTGCCGTCAAAAACTTTCGATAAAAGCGACGTCAATCTATCTGATTTTTTTCGCCTCGTAATAATATCTCTTTTCTTCCGCTTCTCCCATCGAAAACGCTTTGCGGCAGAGGGTGCCGTTTTTGAGAACGTAATCGAAGAGTTGCTCCTTTTGAATTTTCGGCATCACGATTGCGACTCCGTCGTTGCGAGAGGCAACTTCTTTGAGATGTTCGACGCCGTGAACATAGTCAACCGAGCAACCGTCGTGCGCGTGAACGTAAGAATCGATTGCGCTTTGAACGTCCTTGATTGCCTTTGCGCTAACTTCGTCCACGAAAAGCGTATGCTCGCCGTTTTTGTCAAACGCTACAATCTCGTTTTTGCCCGAAAGCGTTGAGCGTAAGTGGGGAATAAAGTCCTCGCCCGCGCCGAAAACGAAACGGTGTATAGGCTCGAAAACTATGCCGTCGTCGTGAAGGTTTTCAACCTCGCAAAGTGCGTATCTGGCGGGATGAACTGCCTTTTGTGCATCGGTTAAACCTTGTTTCACGTCGTTCCAGTGCGCTTGCGCCGTGGCAAGAGAGTGGTTGCCGTCACCGACTGCAAAGATGAAATCGTTGGTCTTGTCGCCGTATAGATTTTGAACGGACGCGACGTAATCGTCAAAGACGTCGATGATTTTTTGCGCGTCGACGCGGTAGCCTTCAAGATGCCCTCCGCCCATGTTCAAATCAAAATCGTAAATCTTTTCAAGGGACGCGCGCTCCTCCCAAATCGGCTCTATGACGGCGTGCTTTCTGTCGTCGATGAGAAGCATGACGTGGGGAAGTTCTATCGGTGCGTCGCGACGTATTTTGAGGCGAGGGGGGATTCTGTCAAGCACGACGCCCTCCGTCGAGCGTATGTGCGCGTTTGAGGGGTGCGTGAAACAATAATCTTCAAGGTCTATCGCAAGCACGACGCCCAAACGCGATGCGCCGCTTGCCGTGGTGCGTTTGAGAATCACGAAACTGTCCTTCAACGTCTTGAAAACGCCGTTGTCGAGATAGTCGTTCATGGCGCGGTTGACGTTTGCTATGCGCTCGTCCTTGTCGTCGTCATCAAGATACGCTTCGGGGAAAATGAGTTTGAGGGTGCTCTTTGCATCGCCGACATATTCCTCGAGATTTTGCCAATAACTGCGTTCGAACGTGAATTGGTCGCATGCCACTACCGCCCACTTTTTGTCGTCACAACCGGTTGGAACGAGGACGTCGCAGGATTTTATCGTTTTCATTTGAATCTCCCGTTTCTGCGGATTCTGCCTCCGAGTTTGCGGCTCGATTGCGACTCTCTGAGCGCGATTGCCGTTGGGGATATGCCGTAGGCTTCCTCGATTTCGTCTTTGAGTTTGTCCATAGTCATGTAGCGTTTGATTTCGCCGTGCTTGACGACGGATATGATGCCCGTTTCCTCACTCACGACGATTGACAACACGTCCGTGTCTTCGGTGATGCCGATTGCCGCGCGGTGACGAGTGCCCATCTCCTTGTTGACGTTGCGCTGCGTGAGCGTCAAAAAGCATCCCGCCGCAATGATTTTGTTGCCTCTGACGATGACCGCGCCGTCGTGCAGAGGGGCTTTGGTGTTGAATATGCTCTCGAAAAGAGGCGCGCTCAAAGTCGCGTTGAGCCTCGTGCCCGTGTCGAGAACGTTGTCGTGGATGTCGCCGGCACTGTCAATGATGATGATTGCGCCCACGTCCTGCTTTGCCATGTCCTGACACGCGGTGAGGATTTCGGCGGTGGCGTCGCGCAGTTCGTCGTCGCTGTTGTGCGTTTCAAAACCTTTTGCCGTGGACACCTTTTGGAATATGTTTTTGAAGTCGTTTTGATAAACAACGCAGGAAGCGACTATGTCGAATATGACGACATAGTGCGTGACGTATCTCGCTATCGCAAGCACGTTGCCGCCGAGAAGTTCGGAAAGTACGTTGACGAGCACGTCAAGCACCGCTCCCAGCATCAGAACGAAAAACATCTTTACGTTGCGTTTGTAAATGAAAAAACTCAACATGATCGCAAACACGATCACGACTATGACCATGTCGATGATGAAATAAAGGTTGATGCCGTTTGCATATTGAGCAAAGTTGTATGTCATATAGCCCTCGCAATCCGCAATAGCGCGGAAGTTAAGTCAAATTTTCTTTTGCGTCAGATGTCAAATTCGTCAAAAACGTTGCCGCCCGACGACGAGTCGTCGTTTGAATCGTCGTCATGCGGGTGCTTGTGCGTGTGGCGTTTTTCAAACTCGTCGAAAGTGTCGCCCACGTCGTCGCGGCGTGAATAAGCGTCGTTTTGAGGATGTTTTGCGTAATAATCGTCGCGGGTGTCCTCGTCTCTGAATTCGTCCGCCTGCTTCCTGAATATTATCGAAAGCACGATTACGGCAACGAGATATGCGAAAAATACGGAAATCGCAATGCCGCTCGATACCGTTTGAAGCGGTGAAGAAACGGAATCGATAATGTAGCCGAATTGGCTCAAATATTCAGCAACCTCTTTGGCAAGTTGCTCGTCCGCTCCCATCGAAAAGATGATGAGATTGTTGCCAAGCACGCTCAAACCGTAAAATACCATGTAGATTGTGGCAAGCATAGAAAACGAATTGCGCTTTTCAACGGGGTTGAATTTGTAGCACTTGGCAAATATCCAAAGGAACATCGTAAGGTACGCCGCGGGCATGAATAACGCGTCGAGAACCGTGGATGTGAATACGTATACGCTCGGATTGAGAATCGCAAAACACTCTATGACGCCGGCAACGAACCTTGGAACTGCGGTGAACGCCATCGTCCAATAACAAAAATCGTTGCGCGTGACGTAGTTGCAGTGTCTGCGAGCCGTGATGTAGTAAAGAATGAGTGCAAGCACGAATGTGAATACCGCCGGCAAAAGTCCGTAGGTCAAAACTATGGACAGCGTGCCGCGCAAAGTTGCGAGCCTCGAAGCCTGCGTCAGCATCGCGTCGATTTCAAGATAAATGGGGTAGACGTTGCGCACGAACGTCGCAAATATGAGCCCGAGCCATATCCATACGTAATATTTTCTGTCGATTTTGTTTTGCATAATGTCTCCTTAGATGACGAGCAGTTGCAATATTGCCTCGTGAATCGCACTTACATCGCCACGCTTGCCCGTCAGCACGTCAAATTGCAGCGAGTGTAGATAGTCTACGCACTTTTTCAAACGCATCTGCGAATAGTTGGACGATACCTTGCGCAAAAAATATACTGCGCCGCTCTTCATCCCGAGCAGTTTGGCAAGGTCGTCGTTTGATAGCCCTTTGTTCAACTCCGCATGCAACATGTTGCGATATTTGTCGTAAAGACGGTTGATTATCGTCACGCCGCGGATGCCGTTTTTGAAGAATACATCAAGCACTTCAAGCGCTTTTGCCGCATTTTTTTCACTCACCGCATTGGCAAGTTCGTATATCTGAAAATCGATGTCGGCACTCACCATTTCGCATACGTCGATTTTGGTGATTGCTCCCTCGCTGTACGACTTGAGCTTTTCAAGCTCAACGGCTATGCGCCCCATGCTGCCTTGCGTCCTCGATATGAGTTCGAGCGCGGCGTCGCGGTCTATGCGCTTTTGGGGCGGTCTTTGGCAAAGATCGTTTATTTCGCTCAAAATTTCGGCGTCGTCAAGACGGGAACAACTTACGGTCTGCGCCTTTTTGATTTTGAGAGATTTTGCAATTTCGTCATCGCAGTCTATAATGAAAATCGTCGTGTCGCACGGGTCGGAAACATATTTTTCAACGGCGGTTTTTCCGCTTTCGTCAAGAGCGTTTTCAAGCGTCAGAATCACAACCTTGCGTGTGTCGAACATCGGGAACGTGTACGCTGAGTCTATCGCCGCGTCGACGTCGACACCCGTCGTCCGCGTGAAATTGAAGTCGGCATACTCCGAATCAATCACGCTCCGAAACAATGCGAGCACCTCGTCTTTGAGATAATCGTCGTCGCCACATACGATATAGACGGGTGCAAAATCCGCCTGTCCGCTCGCCGCCGCTTGAAAATGTCTTTTGAATTCGCCGTACTTCATGATGCTCGTTGTGTTGTCTTTGCGCGTGCGTTGCGCCTGCACTCGCATATCTCATTGATATTCTATCATAACATTTTATATGCGATTTGTAAAGCGTGTGAAATAATGCAGAGAAAACGTAATGTTTCGGGGATTATTTTTTGTAAAGAAAGCGGAGCGGTTGTCCGCTCCGCAATGATTTTTGATTGACTGTCAGGCGGTTGCCAAGTCGAGCATATAGTATCCTTTGCCTCCGTTGATTATAATCATCAAACTGTCGCCGTACGTGCCGTATTCCGCATAGTATTTGTTTTCGTCGATGTAAAAGGTGAACTGGTATACATTGCCGTGATTGGTAAACGTCGCCTCGATTATGGTTTGTGCTTCTTCACCTTCGATTTGGAACACGATGTCATGCTCGTTGACGGTAAGAGACGTGCCGTTCAAGGACCATGTTTTGCGCAACTCTTTTGCCGTTGTGAAACTGTAATTTTTGGTGAAGAGTATTCCGCTTGGATAGTCATCGGCTTGATAGAGTTCACATTGTTTCGTGTCGGAGTGATAAATGAAACTTGCCGTCTTGCCGTTGAGAGTGAACGACAACTCGTCATCCGCTTTGATATGTTTTGCCTTTGCGGTTTGTTCTGCGCCACTGCCGAATTTGAAAGTGACTACACCGCTTTCAAGAACGGTTGCGGTCACGTCGCTTCCGCCGTAGCTACCCGTCCAGGAACCGATGAATTTGTCGGGAACGAGAACTGTTTGTTTGAATAACACGACTTGCATTGCAACGTCGTCGTATATGACCATAATCGGATTGCCGTAAATGTTGTAACTAAACAAGATGTATTTTACTTGTTCCGTTGCATAGAGTTCCTCATCGGAGAAGTCGTCTTTGTTGAGATATACTTCGTAGCCGTACTCGTCGTTGTACTTGATGGGGTATAGTCTGTCGTTGATGGCAAGGGTGGTTTCGGTGAATTCAATGGTTATTTTGTAAGCAGAATTTTCATCGCTTGCCCATGTGCCGATGTAGTTTTTGCTGAATGCCTGCGTGCGATTCAAAATCTGACCGCCGTTGACGCTGATTGCCAATTTGTCTTTGTTGACTGTGCCTGCAACGCCGTAGAAAGAGACGGTGATATTGTCAATGCCATCGTAAGAGCCGATGAATCCGTCTTGTTCGGTGTAGGACAACGGCGTGAATGCGCGGCCGTTTATCGTGATTTCGCTGTAAGTTATCGTGACTTTGTACGAGCCCTTTTCATCCATGTAGTAGCCAACGTAATCGGCAGGAATTTCGATGCCTACGGATTCGTCGCTTTTGAGCGCATGGAACTCGTCAAGCACCGTTGCGCTTGCTTTGTCGATGATAATCACATAGAGGGCGGTTGTCTCGTTTCCGCTTGTGTCTATGACTTGTTGAATGTCAAAAGCGTATGTTTTTCCGTCGTAATTTGCAGTTAAACCCTCAGTTTCGGAATATGAGAGAATGCTGAGTACGTCCCCGTTGTATTTGACGACGTACTTCTGGAAGATGAAAGTGTCGTCGTAAGTGGCGTCTTTGTACTTCCATACGCCGTGGAATTTGTCGGGGATTTCAACCACTGCCGTGTCGACTCTGTCAAGGATAAAAACGACGGAACTGTCTTCGCTTGAGATGCCGAGTTGTTTCTGCGTAAGTTTGCTGATGTAGATGATTTTGTTGTTCCACGTGCCTTCAAAATAGGGGACGTTGTCGGTGGTTGCGGCATAATAATGTGATATTTGCACCGTTTCGCCGTTGAGAGTAAATCCCGATTTGTCCGCCTGACAGAAATTGCCGTTGTCGTCCTTGTATTGTCCGATGAAGTCGTCAAGGACACTCGTTTTGTCGGCGTTTTCAAAGTCAAGGTCGAGATTGTCGTCGAGCACCGTGTCAAAATCATAGGTCAAAGTTACGGTTTCCTCAATGCCGTAGGTCTTGTAAGTGAAAATCACCTGATTGAGCATGCCGTCTTTGAGGATAATCGTGAAGTCGGTTGCGTAGGTGTATTGCTGTTGTTCGTTGCCAACGGCAAAGCAGGGCGCAATTGCCGACGCCATGCCGTTTTGATGTAATGCGTAGGTGTTTTCCGCAACCTTTTTGAACAAACATATGTTGAACGAGAGATAATTCGGCTTGAAATAATCAATCGATTCAACGTTCACGGGATCGGCCAAAGTGACTTGTTTTGCGGAAGCAAGATAGGTGAACGGATAAATGTAATTGTTCAACGCAACATAGCCGTGTTCTTCTCCTTTGAAGGAATCGTATACGACGTTGCTTGTGACGTAAACATTGTAGTCGGTGTCACCGTAACCGGGACGAGTTTCGCCGCCTTCGGGTTCAACGTAACCGACTTCGTGACCTTGGTGACGTATGGTGTAAGCGGTTTTTTGGCTTGCAGCAGTGAGCGCCGCCGTAAGAGCGTCGTGATCGGGCGTTTGCGGATACGGTTGGGTGTAGATTGTGTCGACGCTTGCAGTGCCGTGTTCGCTCAATGTGAAATCGTAGGTCGAAAAATAGGTTTCGGACGCTTCGGACGGTTTGATTTTTTCCGTCACGACGTGAAGTTTTGTTGCAACGCCGTTTTCAACGGTGACTTCAAATTTTGAAATGCTCTCGTTCCAACCCGATATGGCACTCGTTGCACTCTTTGCTTTGCTTGCGTCAACGAGAACGTATACGTTTTCGTCCGTCTTTGCAAAATCGCCGCGAGAGAGAAGATCGAACGGATTGTAAAATTCTTCGAAAAGATTGTCCGAAACTATCTCGGTGACGGCGTTGCCGAGCGTGTGGGTGATTTGCGTCAGATTTCTGTTGCTTTTGCCGTAAACGTATTCAAAATAGACCTTGCCCGTTTCAGAATCCGATTCGACTTGCGAAATCTGATTTTCGCCGAAAACGGTTTCGATGTCGTGCGTGAAGTCATAAGAATCGTCGTCGGCGTCGTAAAAGTAACTGCCTTTAATTTTAAGCCTACCTTGCAAGGACGCAAAGACTTCTGCGGGCATAGATTCTGCAAAATTTGCAGTGACGGTCGTGTCGGCGTCAAGAGTGATTATGATTGAGCCGCCGTCTGCGGAAACAACGTTTTCATTCAAGATGAAACCATTGAGAGTGTAGCCGTCTTTTGCGGTTGCCGTAAGTTTGACTTTCGTCCCCCTGGCGTAACTCGTTGCGGCAGAATCGATTGAGACAGAGCCTTTTGAGGCGTCGTAATTGACGGTGAGTGAAACGGTTGCTTTGTTCACGCTGATTTTCACGACGGTGTTGCCGTCAATAACGAAAGAATATTTGCCGTCTGAAAGTTCAAGCGCAACGTCATTTGCGGTGACGCCGATTATTTCATATTCATCGTTTGTTAAAGTGGGCGTGATGCTCACCGTTTCGCCCTTTTGATAACCGGTTGAATCTTTTGGGGCGGATAAGACTGCCGTCACGATTGACGAATCCGCATCAACTGTCACTGTGTAATATTCGGGCTTTTCGTCACACGCTACGAAACATGCGGCAAGCACTATAATCAGTGCTGCGACGATAAGCGAATGCCTAAATTTTGCTGTCATATATTTCTCTCCTTGTCAGTGCGCGCCGCATTGCGCGGAGCGCACACTCGTATGCGGTAAAATGGGTAAATATAATTTTATCATCAAAAAATCTTTTTGTAAACATAAAGCGAAACAAGTCAAATATTAAATTTGTTTTTGTTGTTGCTCGTCTGACTTTATGCAATTATACAAAAAAAATCGCATAAATATACAATTATACATGAGGGTTTAATTTGTGTTGTGTACGACAACGCACCAAGTTGAGAGGAACAAGGAAAAGCGATATAAAAATACGGATATTTTAATGTTGATGAAAATGTAAAATTTGGTAGAAAAAACGAGATTCATTTGTCGCGGAAGGGGAAACATAGAACATGAGTAGAAGAAAAAATGCCGTTAGAATGTCGAAAAACAGCAATTTGCAAGAGGTTTGTCTGGTATTTTCGGCTTTTGTGAAAACTTGCAAAGACCGCAAAATTGCGAATATTAAAATTTTATGCAAAAATTTTTCGATTCCGCGAAGATTCTTGTTGCTTATTTGGTTTTTATTTGGTAGAATTTATTGCTGTATTACGTAATTGCGCATATGTGCGTGGAGACTCTATGGACAAAAGAAAGTCAAACACAACAAACTACTCGCTGGTGACACTGGTATGTGTTCTTGCCGTGACGTTCGCTTTGGGATTGAGCGGAGTCGTCGCAAACGGCGAATCCTCAAGCGCGGAGGCGGCATGGGGATTTTCTCAGGTTGGTAATTTCGATATGGATTTTCTCAGACAACAGTACTTTAATCAGACTGTCGTCGAGAAATCCGTCGCCTCTTACAGCGGCAAACGCTGGGCTATCGTCGAACTCGAGGGAGAATCGCTTTTCACGTCATATGAAAACAGCGGAATCTCTTATGCCGATTTTTCAGAATACTGCAATAGTTACAGCGGTGCGCAACTGAAAAACGACATCGAAAACAATCATGAAAATTTCCTTGCAAAACTTGACGACAACGGAATCGAATATTCGTTCAAATATTCTTACTCGACACTGATGAGCGGTCTTGCCCTCAAAATCGACGCCGATACGTTTAACACAATCAAGGATATGGACGGAGTGAAGGGCGTGTATTTTTCGGAATCGTACGCCGTGCCGACAGTTGCTGTCAGCAACAACGCAAACGTTTATACGACGGGTATTTATGACTCGTCCGATCTCGATTATAAGGGCGAAGGTATGGTTGTGGCAATCCTCGATACAGGTCTCGATTACTCGCACGAGGCTTTTGCCACTATGCCGACAACCCCTGCATGGACAAAAGAGTACGTTGCCGAAAAAATGGCAAATAGCACAAGATTCAACGCAAAGGCGACTGTTGACGACGTGTACTACAACGCAAAAGTGCCTTACGCTTACGACTACGCTGATGACGATGCAGACGTTTATCCGTCGTATTCGACGCACGGAACGCACGTTGCCGGTATCGTTGCGGGCAAATCGGACTACGTTGTGAACAGCGATACGAACGAAACTTTCATCGGAGTTGCGCCAGAAGCACAACTCGTCATTTGCAAAGTCTTCACCGATAACCTTGACAGTGATTCGTTGGGTGGCGCAGATACGATCGACATTATCGCAGCGGTGAGCGACTGCGTGGAACTCGGCGTTGACGTCATCAATATGAGTCTTGGTTCAAGCGCAGGTTTCACGGACGAAAAGAGCGATACGCTCATCAATGAAGTTTACGACAGAGTCAGAGCCGCTGGTATCAGCCTCGTGGTTGCGGCGAGCAACGATTATAGCTCGGGTTTCGGCGGCGGCAACGGCACTAACCTTGCAAGTAACCCCGATAGCGGCACGGTCGGATCGCCTTCAACGTACGGCGCTGCACTTTCGGTGGCTTCTATCAACGGTCAAAAAGCGTCTTACGTGCAAGCAAACGACGATGAAAATCAGGTTGCGTTTATCACGGAAGCATCCGACGCAAACGGTAACGAATACGATTTCATCGAACAACTCTACAAAATCGCCGGCAAACAAAAGGGCGAAACGTTGAACTTCAAGTACGTTGTCGTCGGCGGCGTGGGAAGATCGACGAACTTCACGTCAAGAATCCGCAAAGAACTTTCGGACAGCGACGGATATGATGGAACTATCGCGCTCATCAAGCGCGGCGATACGACGTTTGCCGAAAAAGTGCAGAACGCTATGGATAACGGCGCAAGCGCGTGTATCATCTACAACAACTTGTCGGGCACTATAAGGATGTCTCTCGGCGACGTGAACGATCCTATCCCGACTTGCTCGATTTCTATGGACGCGGGCAAGGTGCTTGTTGACAACGCTGTCAAGAGCGTGGGAACGATTCAAATCAATTCAACTTTCCAAGCAGGTCCGTTTATGTCCGACTTCTCGAGCTGGGGGCCGACTCCGGATTTGCAACTTAAACCCGAAATCACCGCTCACGGCGGCGAAATCACGAGCGCAGTTCCCGGCGGGTACGACGTGTATAGCGGAACGAGTATGGCTGCTCCGAATATGGCAGGCGCAGTCGCACTGTTGAGACAATATCTCAAAACCGCAAACCCGACGCTTACGGGTACGGCACTCAACGCAAGAGTAAACCAAGTGCTTATGAGCACCGCAACTATTGCGCTCAACGACGTTGGCAATCCCTATTCTCCAAGAAAACAGGGCGCGGGCCTTGCAGGTATTGCGGACGCTATAAACGCAGAAGGATATCTTACGGTCAGAGACAGCGAAGGTCAGATCAGAGATAAAACTAAAGTCGAACTTTACGACGATAAAACGAAGACGGGCGTCTATGAGTTTGAATTTGAAATCAACAACGTGTCCGGCAAAACGGAAAAGTATAATCCAATCGTTTACGTCATGACGGAAACGATTGCGTCGGACAATAAGACGGTCGCGGAAAAGGCGTATATGCTTTCGGACAGCACGATTGAATATACCGTCGGCGGAGTTGCGCATACGGGCGAAATCGAGGTTGGTGCAAATCAAAGTGTGAAGGTGGGCGTTAAAATAACTCTTTCGCAAGTGGCAAAGGCGTATCTCGACGCAAGTTTTGAGAACGGTATGTACGTCGAAGGTTTCGTGTCGCTCAAAGGCGCGGATGAAACGAAAGTTACGCTCGGTTTGCCGTATTTGGCATTTTACGGCGATTGGAACGACGCTCCGTTGTTTGATTACAGCACATACGAACTTGCAGAGAGCCAAAAGGATACGAGCGTTCCGGAAGAAGATAAACTTGTTGCAAGTGCAGTCGATACGAAAGTCATCGGTATGTATTACGACGATAAATATATCCTCCAACTCGGTGCATATCTGTACGAGATGGACGACACGGACGTGAAGATTTATCCCGAAAAGGAAAAAGCGGCAGTGTCTATGTTCGATACGACGGGATCAAGAACGATCTACGAAGTGTACATGGTCTATGCCGGACTTCTTCGCGGTGCGGCTTATATGGACATTGAAATAAAAGACGCGGCTACCGGGCAAGTCGTTTATACGGAAATACAAGAAAATATAAGCAAATCATATGCGGCGGGCGGTTCTGCAAGGGCGGCGGCTATTACGCTTGAAATCAAACCTTTCGAATGGAATCTGTTGAATAACGGCACGTATTATGTGTCGCTCAAAGGGCAACTTGACTATCCGGG
>CAVABL010000020.1:0-13300 GCA_963586735.1 Firmicutes bacterium TM09-10 | reverse complement strand
CGCAAACCGACTCCGGTAGCAAATCGTTATGGGAAGTTTCAAAACATAAAAATAGTCCGCATAGAATCTATGCGGACATTCTGTCAAGACGATTGCTTACTTGTCAAATCGTTTCCTTTTGAGGAACCTCTCCCTTGAGGTAAGAATCTATTGCCATGCGGATTGCATCCTCTGCAAGCACGGAGCAATGAATCTTTTGCGGTGGCAAGCCATTGAGTTCCTCGATGACTTGCTTGTTTGTGAGTTTGAGTGCCTCGTCAATAGTTTTGCCGATAATCATACCGGTTGCCGTTGAACTCGAAGCAACAGCCGCCGCACATCCGAACGTCTTGAATTTTGCATCCTTGATTACATTGTCCTCGATGCGCATCGTGATTTGCATTATATCTCCGCACACTTCGTTGCCGACCGTGCCGATTGCATTGTAATTTTCAACTTCGCCCATATGTTGCGGATTTTTGAAAACTTCCATAACTTTTTCGTTGTACATATATATACTCCTTAAGGCATTGCCTTATATATTTTGTCCCTATTGTCTGAAAACAACCGCTCTTTGTTCACGTCTATTCCCTTACTTTTTGTAAAGCGGCGACATATCTCTCAATCTCTTCACGATTTTGACGAGTTCGTCAACGGTGTAATCGACCTCTTCCATCGTGTTGTGTTTGCCAAACGTAAATCTGATAGAGCCGTGTGCCGTGCCGACGGGAACGCCTATTGCGAGCAACGTTCTTGACGGTTCGAGCGATCCTGACGAACACGCAGAACCCGACGACGCGCTTATTCCAGCAAGGTCGAGAGAAAACAGTATGGATTCACCCTCGATATAACGGAAACTGAAATTTGCGTTGTTTGGCAATCTCTTTGAGGTGTCCTTTGCGCCGTTGTAGTAAATGTCGTCAATCTCTGCAAGCACTCTCTCAACGAAGTGATCTCTGAGCGATGCAACGTATTTGTCGTCTTCTTCGATCGTTTGCAACGCTTCGTCAAGCGCGGTTGCCATGCCGACGACGCCCGGTGTGTTTGTCGTGCCGCCGCGGTGCGCTCTTTCCTGCTCGCCGCCCGTGAGGAATTTTTCAATGCGGATGCCGTTCCTCACGTACAACATTCCCATGCCTTTCGGACCGTAGAACTTGTGTGCCGACATCGAAAGCATATCGACGCCGAGGTCTTTGACGTCATATTTGATTGCGCCGGTTGCCTGCACTGCGTCCGTGTGGAAAAGCACGCCGTGGTTGTGTGCGATTTGGCACAATTCCTTGATTGGCTCGACAGTGCCGATTTCGTTGTTTGCAAACATAATGCTCACAAGCACAGTGTCGGGACGTATTGCTTTTTCAAGATCTTCGGGCGAAACGAATCCTTCGTTGTCAACTGGAAGATACGTGACTTCCCAACCATACTTTTCAAGTTGCTTACAAGTCGTGTAAATTGCAGGATGCTCGATGACGGACGTCACGATATGTTTGCCTTTTTGAATGTTTTGAAGCGCAGTGCCTTTGACCGCCCAGTTGTCCGCTTCCGTGCCGCACGATGTGAAATAAATCTCGCTTGGTTTTGCGCCGATGCAGTTTGCAAGAAGTTGTCTTGCGTCATTGACCGCTTTTGCGCCCTCGCGACCGAACACGTGTTGCGAATTCGGATTGCCGAAAACGTCCGAGAAGTAAGGTTTCATCGCCTCAAACGCTTTTTTTGACAGCGGCGTGGTTGCCGCATGATCCAGATAGATATTTTCCATATATACCTTTTCGCGCTTTCGCGCCAAAATTTAATTCTGATTTTTCAGCCGAGAAGATCAAAAAACCTTCAAAAAGCAATATGGTTTTTTGAATCAAAACCCGCCGATATACTCATTTTTCAAACATGAAACCAATTTCATATTTGGCATAATAGGTATATCACCTGCGGGCTTGATTGTCAAGCGTACAAATTATATTTGTACGAGTTATTCTTCATCGTCATCGATGTCGAGCGTTGCGTTGTGATAAACGTTCTGAACGTCGTCGAGTTCCTCGAGTTTGTCAATCATCTTGATGATAGTTGCCTGTTGCTCTGCGGTTGGGTTGACATAGTTGTCAGGAATCATATCGACTTGTGCCGAAAGCACCTTCACGCCGTCCTTTTCAAGAGCCTCGCGAACCGATTGAAGTTTTGCGATGTCAGCATAGACCTCAAAAACGTCCTCGTCCTCGGAGTTGATATCTTCAAATCCGTCGATTTCAAGGGCATACATCGTCAAATCGTCCTCGGCAATATCCTCTTTGGCGATTGTGATGACGCCTTTGCGCTTGAACATAAACGAAACGCAACCCGTCGTCCCCATCGAGCCGCCGAACTTGTCAAACAAGTGACGAACGTCGCCTGCCGTGCGGTTTTTGTTGTCGGTGAGTGCTTCAACGATTATTGCCGTTCCGCCGACGCCGTAGCCCTCGTAGGACATATCTTCATAGTTGATCGATCCGAGTTCACCGCTTGCCTTTTTGATTGAGCGCATGATGTTGTCGTTGGGCATATTGTTGTCTTTTGCCTTTGCGATGACCTGCGCAAGTTTGCTGTTGCTGTTGGGATCTGCGCCGCCTTCTTTCACGGCAACCGCGATTTCACGTCCGATTTTTGTGAAGACGTTTGCGCGCGCCGCGTCGGTTTTGCCTTTCTTTTGTTGAATGTTATGCCATTTGCTATGTCCGCTCATATTGTTCTCCTATTTTAAAGTTTGATACATCGAAACCGCGGTTGCAACCGCAACGTTCAATGATTCTATATCGTTTTTCATCGGCAAAGAATACGCGTTTTTCGCCATGCGTTTTAGGATGTCTCTCACGCCGTGAGCCTCGTTGCCGGCAACGAGAAGCGTCGGGGTTTCGGGCTTAGTTTCAAGGATATTTTTTCCGCCCATATCGAGCACCGCACTGTTAGTCTTTTGCACAAGTTCGAGCGCAAGCGTCTCGTCTATCTCGTGCAAACGCACTCTGAACAGACCTCCGAGAGTTGCGCGCACAACCTTTGGCGAAAAGACGTCGGCTGTGTCGAGAAGATATACGTCCGAAAAATCGCACGCTGCCGCCGTTCTGAGAATCGTGCCGAGATTGCCCGGGTCGCTCACGCCGTCAAGCAAAAGTGCGTTTCCCTGCGGCAAAGCAAAATCGCAAGGCGGCATTTTGCACACTGCGCAGATTCCGTACGGCGAAACGGTATCGGCAACGTATGCCATAACCTCTTCGCCGACAACGTACACATGCGCACGCGTAAAAGAAACGCCGACGTTTGCATCCGCAGTCGTTGAGAACGCTCGTTCGACTTCATCAAGTCTTTGCGGCGTTGCAAGCATGTATTCAACCTCAACCGACGAGGGCATATCCTTGATGATATTCGTCCCCTCAACCAAAAACAGTCCCGTCTCTTTGCGGAACTTCTTTTGAGAAAGCGCACGCGCTTTTTTGACGTATTGATTTTTGGTAGAAGTGATGATTTCAGCCATTCCAACCGCCTTTGTTTCACGTTCGTTGACGAGATATACGGTGTCGAAGCGCGAAAAACGGTTTAACAATCAATGTTGCGCATAGGTCTATGCGCAACATTGAAAAAACGATTTGATTTATGCAAGAGCCTTTTTCGCACTGTCGCAGAGAGCCGAGAATGCTTGAGGATCGCTGATTGCGATTTCGCTCAAAACCTTTCTGTTGAGGTCGATTCCGGCGACTTTGAGTCCGTGCATAAGAGTTGAGTAACTCATACCGTTGATGCGCGCGGCAGCGTTGATACGTGCAATCCAGAGACTTCTAAAATCACGTTTCTTTTGTTTTCTGCCGACGTATGCATACACGCCGCTCTTGAGAAGTTGTTGCTTTGCAACACGATAAAGGGAATGCTTGCCTGCATAGTAACCCTTTGCTTGTTTCATTATTTTTCTACGCTTTTTGACTGCGTTGACTGCTCTTTTGATTCTCATTGTTCATTCTCCTTATTTGTACGGCAACAACTTTTTGAGTTCTCCGCATCTTGTTTCGTCGACGTATTCGATGGAACGAAGATCTCTCTTTCTCTTGGTTGTCTTCTTTGTAAGAAGGTGGCTGTGTGCAGAATGGCCTCTCTTGTAAAGACCGCTTGCTGTAACGTGGAAACGCTTCTTTGCTCCGCTATGTGTTTTTTGTTTTGGCATAGGTCTGCCTCCTGTTTTATTTTGCTTTATGCTTGCGAGCAAGCAACAATAATGTTATTTCTTTTGCGCGGGTGCGAGGATCGTGTAAATCATACGACCTTCCTGCACCGGTTTTTTCTCGACCGTGAAGTCCGTGCCGACCATTGCGATGTAGTCCTCAACGATCTTGACTGCTATCTCCGGATGAGCCTGTTGACGCCCCTTGAGCCTGATTGACGCTTTGACTTTGTTGCCGTCGGCAAGGAATTTTGCCGTCTGTTGCGCAAGTCTCGTCGTGTCACCGATGTCGATGGTTGCAGAAAGACGAATTTCCTTGATTTCCATGACTTTCTGATTCTTTTTGGCTTCCTTTTCGCGTTTTTGTTGTTCGTAGCGATATTTGCCGTAGTCCATCAACTTGCATGTGGGAGGCTGAACGGAAGGCGGTGAAACCTTGCATATGTCAAGGCCCTTTTCCTCCGCAATAGCGCGAGCGTCTCTCATCGAGATAACACCGTACTGTTGACCGTCGTCGCCGATAAGACGCACTTCTCTGTCCCTGATTTGTTCATTGATTTGCAGTTCTTTCAAATTGCTACTCCTATGCGCCCCGAAGGGTTATTTTACAAAAAAAGAAGTGTCAAAGCAAATTGCCTCAACACTTAACGGTTGTCCTTATCATAGACAAGACTGTTCAAGTGAAAACCACGTTGCCGAAGGCTGATGGTGAAAGGCACACCTTTGCTTGCTTGTATATATTAGCAAAAATAAAAATCTCTGTCAAACGAAACTCGTCGTTTTTGCAAAATTTATTTTATTTCTTTTGTTGCGATTTCCACAAGGGCGAGTTTGGCAAAATCGGAAACGCTCATAACGCCCAAATCGCCGGCGGTACGATGACGGACGGCAACGACGTTTTGCTCTGCTTCCTTGTCGCCCACGACAAGCACGTACGGAACTTTTTCAAGTTGAGCGTCACGGATTTTTTTGCCGAGTTTTTCGCTGCGCACGTCCGCTTCGGCGCGCAATCCCAAATCGAAAAGTCGATTGCGGATTGCAATCGCTGCGTCTTGCGTGCGGTCGGTTATGGACAAAACGCGCACCTGTTCTGGCGCAAGCCACATCGGGAAAGCACCGTTGTACTTTTCAATGAGCATCGCAAGCGTACGCTCGTAGCAGCCTATGGACGAGCGATGAATGATGAGTGGTCGAGCCTTTTCGCCGTTTTCGTCGATATATATCATATCGAAGCGCGTTGCGAGCGAAAAATCTATCTGCACCGTGAAAAGAGTGTCCTCTTTGCCGTGCACGTTTTTGCCCTGTATGTCGAGTTTAGGACCATAAAACGCCGCCTCGCCGAGTGCCTCGGTGCATTGGATGTTCAAATCCGAAAGTATATCCCTCATTGCGTTTTCCGCCCTATCCCAATCCTCCGCCGAGCCGACATATTTGTCGGGATTTTTCGGATCGCGGCGGGAAAAACGGTAACTCACGTCATCTTGAAGTCCGAGCACGCCGATGAGGTATTTTATGAGGTCAACCGCGCCCTTGAATTCCTGCTCGAGTTGCTCGGGCGTGCAGATGATATGCCCGTCCGAAAGCGTAAACTGGCGGATTCGCGTGAGTCCGTGCATCTCGCCGCTCGCCTCTTTTCTGAATTCTATTGCGGTTTCCGAGTATCTGACCGGCAGATCGCGATAACTTTTAAGCCCGTTTTTGTAGATCGTGAATTGAAGCGGACAAGTCATCGGACGCAAGCACAAAATCTCGTCGTCGACGTCCTCGTCGCCGATATAGAACATCTTGTCCTTGTAGTGATCCCAGTGTCCCGAAACGATGAAGAGGTTGTTTTTTGTCATTATGGGAGTTTTAGTGAGTTGATAACCGCGCTTTTGCTCCTCGTCCTCGACGAATCGTTCCATAATCTGCAAAATACGCGCGCCTTTGGGCATCATAAGCGGAAGTCCCTGTCCGATGTTTTCGTCGGTCATAAACAAGCCCAAATCCCTGCCGACCTTGTTATGATCGCGCAATTTTGCGTCCTCGCATTTTTGGATGTAGTCGTCAAGTTCTGATTTTTTCTCGAAGCACGTGCCGTAAATGCGCGTGAGCATCTTGTTTTTGTCGTTGCCTTTCCAGTATGCGCCTGTGAGGGACGTGAGTTTGAACGCCTTAATCTTGCCCGTTGACGTGAGGTGCGGTCCTGCGCAAAGATCGACGAAATCGCCTTGCTGATAAAAGGTTATCTTTTCGCCCTTGGGAATATCCGCCAAAAGTTCGGCTTTGTATATCTGTTTCATCTTGGCAATGCGGCTTTCCGCCTCTTTGCGAGTGCATTCGATGCGCGTGATGGACATGTTTGCCTTGACGATACTCTTCATTTCCGCTTCGATTTTTGCAAAATCCGCCTGCGTTATCGGCGTTCTGAAATCAAAATCGCAATAAAAACCGTTGTCGACGGCAAGTCCGTCCGCCATTTGCACCGTCGGAAAAACTCCGCGCACCGCCTGCGCAAGAATATGCGCGCAAGTGTGTCGATAAACTTTTCTTCCCTCTTCGTCGGCAAACGTAAGAATCACAAAATCGCAATCTTTGTCAACAATCGTGTCAAGCGAGCATACAACGCCGTCAATCTTGCATGCAAGTGCGCTTTTTGCAAGCCCGTCGCCGATGCGTTTTGCCGCCTCGAGCGCGCTCATTGCGCCGTCGAGCGCAACCACTCTGCCGTCATCCAATCTCAAATTCATAAAACCCTCCGCGCAATCTGCAACACCAAAGCAGTACGCGCAACATAGTGAAAGATATTATATATATGAGCCCCGTCCATGTCAACGAAAAACCACAAATAAAAAACCGTTGCTACATATGGTGGTATAGAATATAAAAAGGCACTGCAACAGTATGCAATGCCTTCATGAGTTTTGTCATTTTACTTTTATTTCAACAAATTCGCGCTTTGAAAAATCTACGCTTCGAGTTCGTGCAAAAAGTCTTTACGCTTTGATGACGAAACTGAACTCGTGATAACGGTTGGGAAGTATCTTGTAGCGTTTCTTCGTGCAAGCAAGTGCCGGCACGTCGCCGCCCACGCCGCGTTGTGCGCCGTCTATGCACACTTCAACCACTCCGCCGTGTTTGAGTTCGTGCGCGTGCGTCGCTTCTTCGAGTGCCTCTTGCGTGTAGTCGTGCACGCTGAATTCAAACGGTTTGTCGCAAGCAACGAACGTAAGTCCGTCCTCTCCACCCACTTTGAGCCAGCGAGCGTCCGTATGGTTGCCGTTTTCTTGCGGAACGAGATAGTTGTGTTCAAAATCCGCGATTTTACCCGAATAGACGCCCAGTTTTGCGGCGGCTTTGCGGTCGCAATAGTTTTCGTGAGGTCCTCTTGCAAAGAACGTCATATCGTCCGACGTTGCAAGTCCCATGCGGAATCCGTATCTCAAAAGAGAGTAGAAGTTGTTTTTCACCCTCATCGTGACTTTGAGTCCGTCCTCGCCTGCCTCGTACACAGTCCTTAGACCGCAAAGTTGCGGCGAACACGACCAGTCTATCACGAGAGATTTGTCCGTGATCGTCATGTTGGATTTGACGAGGTGATCCTTGCAGGATTTGAAGAATGTTTTGCCCAAAAGCGCAATAGCAAACGCAGGCACTTGTGGGGATTTGTCGTTGTCGATTGCCGCACGCCAGAAATTGAGCATGACTGGTGAGGCGAGTTTCTCTTTGCCGTCAACCGTGATTGACGATATACATCCGCCGTTTTTGGACACGGTGGCACGCATTTTTCCGCATTCGAGCACGATTTTTCCATCCTCGTTGAACACGGTTTTGCCCTGCACGCTCTTAAACTCTTGCGGAACGTAGCCCGTCATATCGAGTTGCTCGCAAGCCACGACGTCGCCGTCCTCAAACACGTTGAATCTGCCCTTGACAACCGCATAGCAGTTGATTGCGATTTCCTTGCTGATATTACCATCGACAACGAACGGCATATCCACACTGCCCTTTTCAAGCGGTTTTACGGACGGCATATCAATCGTTTTCGTGTCCGTCACGACTCCGTCAACCAACAACTCGAACTTCAAGGCAAACCTATCGAGATTGGTGAACATATATTCGTTTTCAATCTCTATTTTGCCGTGTTTGAGTGCAAATTGCACTTGTTGATAAACCTTCGTCACCTCGAAAAACGCAGGATTCGGACTTCTGTCCGCTCTGACGATTCCGTTGAATGCAAACGTGCCGTCGTTGGGTTTGTCGCCCCAATCGCCGCCGTAGGTGTATTCCGTGACGCCGTCCTGATTGACGCGCTTGATTGCCTGATCGGCAAAGTCCCATATATATCCGCCGCAAAGTCTGTCGTTGTTTCTGAAATGCTTCCAATAATCCTCAAAGTTGCCGAGGCTGTTGCCCATGCAGTGCGCGTATTCGCATTGGATGAACGGCTTGTCCTTGTACATTCGCGGCGTGAGCAAGTGCCCGAGCGGCGCCCACAACGCCACCGAGTGTATGTGGCAGCGATTGTGAGCAATCTCTTCCATTTGTTCCTCTTTGGTATACATCTCGCTCATGACATCCGTTGTCTTGAGGTATGCGTCGGGTTCGTAGTGAATGGGACGAGTTGCGTCAAGTTCGAGCGCGGCTTTTTTCATGGCGGGGAACGCCTTGCCGTTTCCGCTCTCGTTGCCGAGCGACCAAAACAGTATGCACGCGTGATTGCGATAGGTCAAAACCATGTTGCGCATGCGCCAGCACACTTGTTCCGTCCATCTCTTGTCCGAACGCGGAATGCGAGTTGCAAAACCGTGTGTTTCGAGATTGTTTTCGCACATGACCATAATGCCGTATTTGTCGCAAAGCTCGTAAAAGTGACGGCTGTTGGGATAGTGCGACGTCCTTATGCTGTTGACATTGTGCTTTTTGAGGAGCAGAATGTCCTTTTCGGTGTACTCTCTTGGCACGGCGTGACCGAAATCGGGATGAAATTCGTGACGATTCACGCCTCTTATTTTGAGTTTTTTGCCGTTGAGGGTTATGTAGGGTTGCTTGCCGTCAATCGACGGAACTATCTCGACTTTTCTGAATCCGAAATCGATTTGACGAACGTCGTGAACGACCGTTTGTCCCTTTTCCGTCGACGTAAACGTGAGTTTGAGTTTATAAAGATATGGATCTTCCGAACTCCAAAGACACGGACTATCGATGTTTTCTGTCATCTTGACGGACATAGTTTCGTCCTCGTCAAGCCCGAGCACCGCAAAATTGCCCTCGCATACGGTCTTCCCGTCCATATCGACGAGTTCGAGTCTGACGTCGGCGTCCGAAATTTCAACGCCCTTTGCGCAATGCACACTTGCGTCCACGAGCAGTTTTGCCTTTGAAAAATCGTCGTTGAATTCCGCGCGTGCGTAAATATCCTCTATACGCACGTCGGGCAGAAACACGAGGTTAACGTCGCGGAAAAGTCCCGAAATGCGCCACATGTCTTGATCTTCGAGATAACTGCCGGTGGTGTAGCGATACACGACGATTTTAAGCTCGTTTTCGCCGACTTTGACGTACGGCGTGACGTCGTATTCCTGATAATCGAACGTATCCTCGCTGTACCCCACAAACGAGCCGTTGACATACACCTCCGCTCCGCTGTTTGCCGCAAAGTTGACATGAATGCTCCCATCGATTTTGTCGAGTGTAAAAAAGCGCCTGTATACGCCGCAATTGTTTTCGTTTTCGATGATGTGCGGCTTGCCTTTCGTGACGATAGGATGCGGATAACGGATATTTGAGTAAATGGGTTTGCCGTAGCCTTTAAGTTGCCAGTTGGACGGCACGGTGATTTTGTCCCACCCTTTCGGATTCGTGTCCAGAATCGTCGTCGAAACGTAATACTTAAAATCCCACTCGCCGTTGAGGAGAAGGGTTTTTGCGTTGCCGTTCGCGTCGACGGGAAAACCTGCGCCGTGCTTTTTGCAGACGTTGACGCAATATACGTCGGGATTGTTGTAGCAATTTTTCATATGCTCTCTCCTTTTCGCCGAACGTTATTGCTCGTCGGCAATATAGAGTATTCTGCGACAATTGGGGCATTCCGCATAGTCGCCGGGATTGTGAAGTTTCGATTTCGTGTCATTCGGCACGTCCATAAAGCAACGACCGCAGACGCCACTGTTTTTGTCGTACGCAACGAAAGCGGGCATCTTCTTTGCCGCTCGAAGCGCAAGATACGCTTTCATCACGTTTTCGGGAATCTCGCCTTTGAGCGCGTTGAGTTGCGATTTGATTTCAACCACTCTCGGTTGGAAATTTCTCACGAGATTGTCATAGTCTGCTTTTGCACTCTTGTAGGCGTCTGTCGCTTTCACGCCCTGATCCCACGTCTTTTTGTAACTGTCGTTGACCTGATCGATTTTTGCAGCCGCGCCGGTTGCCTCTTTTTCGAGAGCGTTGATTTTGTCGGCGATCGACACCACCATTTTGAGATAGTGATCTGCCTCGTTTGCGTCCTGAACATCATCCAAAATTCCGTCAAACTCGTCGAGTTCTTCTTTCAAAGCGTCGATCTTTTCTTTCATGGCGGAGTAACCCGCAAGCAAATCGCCCGCTTCGTTTTTGAGTTTGCCGATCATCTCGGTTGCACCCTCGAGGCGTGATTTTGCAAGGGCGAGTTTCTGACGCTCGTCGCTTTTTGCGACTTCGTTTTCAAGCGACATAAGTTCTTGATCGATCTTTTGATATTGAAGTATCTTGTCAAATTTCATTGTATCCTCCGACCGTCGTGAAGGGACGGTTTTGTTTTGCTTTTATGATTTTCACGCTCTGCGGCATGATTTTTTCAAACAGATTTTGCACGATAATTTCGCTTGAAAAATGCGAAAACTCAACGATTGGAAAATCGTCGTTTTCTGACGCGACGTAAAGGTGATGTTTGAAATCGCCGCTCACAAAGACGTCGGCGCACGATTTTGCGTTTTCATACGCCGAATCGCTTGCCCCTCCGCCGCACACGATCATCGCTTTTGAAACGATCTTTTTGCCGTCGCCCGTGAACTTTACGGAATCGTCGTCAAGAATTTTTGCAACGTGCTTTGCAAATTCTCCGACGGATTGCGGCTCTATATCGCACACGACGCCCACGCCGTTTGCGAAGAGATTTTCACCCCCGAGCAGCGTCGCGAGGCTTTGACACAAACCGCCCTCGCACTCGTCGAGATTCGTATGCGCACTGTAGACGGTCAAACCGTTTTTGAGCGCGTCTCTGACGATTTCACCCTGCGAAACGCTTGTGTCTATGCACTTTATCGGGTGGAAAAAGAACGGATGATGCGTCACGATCAAATTGCAATTTTGCTCGATTGCCTGCCTTACGACATCCTTTGTGAGATCGAGCGCAATCAGAACGCCGCTGCACTCGTCGTCGAGATTACCCATCATAAGTCCGGGGTTGTCCCATGCCTCCGCAATGTCGAGCGGAGCGAATTTTTCAATTGCGTCTGTGATTTGTCTTATTCTCATATTTTTTTTACAATCCGAAGTTTACACTGCGGAAGTTCATCGTTTATCCGTTGATTGTGCGCTCAACGCGTCTTGAAGTCTTTTGATTTTTCCCTCGAGTTCAACGGCTTTGGTGTTCTTTGAGAGTATGTTTTTCATGCTCTCGATTTCCTTGTTTGCAAAGTACGCAAAGTTTGCGCTCGTCTTGAAAAACGCTCCGTACACGATTTGCTCTTGCGACAAATCGCTCTCGCCCTCGTCGGTTTTTATAATCGTATAGGTTTTGTTTGCACACTCGAGCATCTCGTCAAACACTATCGTGTGTGCGCACCTTACGATTGCCGCCCTGACTTTTTCTGGATGCGTGTTTGCCGAAAGCAAAAAATGCGAAAATCTTTTGCCTTGCTCGTGCGCGCGCAAAATTATATTGGATATGACGTCGCCGCCGAGCCCTGCCACTATAACGGTGTCGACTTCTCTGTCCCCGACGGGTTCGAGTCCGTTGCCGAGTCTTGTGAGCATAATGTCCTGCACGCCGTTTTCCCTTGCAAGTTCCGCCGCCTTTGCAAGTGACGGAGAGGAGATATCCGTTGCGATGACTTCGCTCGCTCTGTCCGTGGAAACGAGATAATAACCGAGTTTTCCGTGGTCGCACCCGATGTCTGCAACTTTGCCGTAGTCAACGAGGTTGGCAATTGCGCTCAATCTTTCGTCAAGTCTGATTGGCATCAGTCGAAATCCTTAAGTTTTTTGAGGCGATTGGGGTGACGGAGTTTTCTCAAAGCCTTTGCCTCTATCTGACGAATACGCTCACGCGTGACGTTGAATTCCTTGCCAACTTCCTCGAGTGTTCTCGGATGCGAATCGTCAAGACCGTATCTCAAACGGAGCACTTTTTCCTCACGCGGAGTGAGCGTGTTAAGCACCTGAATGAGTTGCTCTTTGAGCATATTGCCCTCTGCCACGTCGCTTGGCGATTGCGAGGTGTGATCCTCGATGAAATCTCCGAGGTGGCTGTCTTCTTCCTCGCCGATAGGCGTTTCCAAAGAAACGGGATCTTGCGCGATCTTCTGAATTTCACGCACGCGTTCGACGGAGCAACCGAGATACGCCGCAATCTCTTCTGCGGATGGTTCTCTTCCGAGTTTTTGGAGAAGTTGACGAGTCGCGCGCACTTGTTTGTTGATCGTTTCCACCATATGCACGGGGATGCGAATCGTCCTTGCCTGATCGGCAATTGCACGCGTTATAGCCTGTCTTATCCACCACGTCGCGTAAGTCGAGAATTTGAAACCTTTCGTATAGTCAAACTTTTCGACCGCCTTCATCAAACCGAGGTTGCCCTCTTGGATAAGGTCGAGAAACTGCATTCCTCTTCCCACGTAGCGTTTTGCGATTGACACGACGAGGCGCAGGTTTGCCTCGCTCAGAATACGTTTTGCCTCTTCGTCGCCCTCTTCCATACGCTTTGCGAGTTCGATTTCCTGATCCGCCGTCAAAAGAGGCACTCTTCCGATGTCTTTGAGGTAGATTTTCACCGAGTCGTCAACGCTCGAATCTATGATTTTGTCAAGCGCAATGTCGTCCTCTTCGACGGTTTCCTCCACCTTGATATTCTCGTTTTGCAAGGCGTTGAAAACGACCTCCATATCCTCCGCCGTTGCGTTGAGA
>CAVABL010000019.1:0-13328 GCA_963586735.1 Firmicutes bacterium TM09-10 | reverse complement strand
AAAGGCACGCAAGAAGCGAATATCTGCTTGCCGACAAACTTACGACGACTTTCTTTTCAAAGCAAGAGGATATAAGACCGTTTTTTGAGAGTCAACTCGAGATTTTGGGCGTTGAGTATTTCGATTTTTATCTTATGCACGCGCAGTCGAAGGAAATCTATGAAAAATTCAAACGTTGCAAAGCGTATGAAACGGCGTTCGAGTTGAAAAAAGAAGGCAAAATAAGACATGTGGGATTGTCTTTTCACGATAAAGCCGAAGTGCTTGACGAGATTCTTGACACTTATCCCGACGTCGAGTTCGTGCAGATTCAACTCAATTACGTCGACTTTGACGACGTTGCCGTGCAGAGCAGAAAATGCTACGAGGTGTGCGTGAAACACGATAAACCCGTCGTGGTTATGGAACCGGTCAAGGGCGGCAATCTCGTCAATCTTCCGCAAGAGGCAAAAAAGATAATCGACGATTTGCACGGCGGTAGCGCGGCAAGCTACGCAATACGTTTTGCCGCCGGATTCGACAACGTGTTTATGGTGCTTTCAGGCATGAGCAATCTTGAACAAATGCAAGACAACCTTTCGTTTATGAAAGAGTTTAAGCCTCTCGACGAGACCGAACGCGAGGCGGTGAAGAAGGTGTGCGACGTTTTTAAGTCAATGCATCTCATTCCGTGCACGGCGTGCAAATATTGCGTTGACGGTTGTCCAAAGCATATTTTGATTCCGAATCTGTTTTCCTGTTTGAACGCAAAGAACGCGTATAAGGATTGGAACTCGGATTGGTATTATAACGAAGTGTATACGAAGGGACACGGAAAAGCGTCCGACTGTATAAAGTGCGGAAAATGCGAAAAAATTTGTCCGCAACATCTCAAAATAAGAGATTTGCTCGTTGACGTCGCAAAGACGTTTGACAAAAACTGAAGGAGGCAGAATATGATTGACAGCGTATTGAAAAGAAAAAATCTCGGCATGTCGGCAAGGATAACCGTTAAATCCGCAATAGGCGTCGTTCTGGTCACGCTTGCGGTTGCGCTTCCGCAATTCGTGCATATTGTTTCGGGCGCGCAAGGCGGAATGACGTGGCTGCCGATGTATTTGCCGGTGTTGATTGCAGGTTGCGTTCTCGGCGCAAACTACGGCGTTGCGGTGGGCGTGCTCTCGCCGATTGCGAGTTGGCTGATAACGTCGGCATTTTCAAGTCCGATGCCTTTGCTTGCAAGACTGCCTTTTATGATGATTGAACTTGCCGTTTTCGGCGGAGTGTCCGGCGCGTTTGCAAAATCTATCGCAAAGAACGCGCTAATGGCGTTCCCCGCGGTGTTGATTGCCGAAGTTTGCGGAAGAGCGGTGTTTATGCTTTGCGTGCTTGCTCTTCAAAACGTGACGACTCTTGCGCCGAGCGTGGTTTGGGCGCAAATTCAAAGCGGCGTTATCGGATTGTTTGCACAAGCGTTGCTCGCTCCTTCAATCGTCATCGCGCTGCGTTCGCTTATTTTGAAAAGCGAATCGGAAAAGTAAAACGGAGTGTGACTTGCGTGGATGATATAAGCATCGCAAAAACGAATCTCAACGGATATACCCTCGTTTTGTGCAAGGGCGGAAAAAAGCTGTCTTCAAACAAACGCGGCATTGCTCAAATGGTCGAATATTTGCGCGCCGATATAGATTTGAGGGGGTATAGCGCGGCGGATATGATTGTCGGCAAGGCGGTTGCGTCGATGTTTGTGCTTGCGGGCGTGGATAGCGTGTTTGCAAAAACGATATCGAAAAAAGGGCTCGAATATCTTGAAAATCACGGCGTGCGCGTTGAATACGACGTGCTGACGGATTGCATCGTCAATAGGCAAGGCAACGACGTTTGCCCTATGGAAAGAGCGGTCGAGAATATCGACGAGCCCGAAAAGTGCTTCGAGGCAATCTTGAAAAAGATCGAAGAGACGAGATAAAATATGAGAAAAAATCGAGGAACGAAAAAGCCGCACGAGTTCGTGCGGCTTTGTCTTTGACGCGAATAAATCAGGTGAGGTTTGCGGTTTTGAGCTCGTAAATCATCGTGCAAGAATTGCCGTTTGAATCCTTGAACGGTTCCTCGATTTTGACGAGGACGTGTTTCATGCCCCATCCGTTGAGGGTGACGTCGCTCGTTGCATAGTAAAGCGTTTGCGAGACGCCCGCAACTTCAGTTGAGCGCGAGACGTGCGTTTTGTAGCACGAAATGCCGTTGTCGGCGTAATCCGCGCTTGCGGCGGTGTAGGGCGTTTTCACGTTGGTTTTGCCGTCAACCTTTGCGGTCAAAGTCACCGAACCTGCCTCGCTTGCACTCACGAGTGGCACTGCAAAAGAGAAGGAAAGCGAATCGCTGAAAGTGGTGATTGTGCGCAATGATTGGTGAAACTCGTTGTTGTCGTAATAGGTGGCGTTGCCTGCCTCGACAGTGCCTTCGCTCTTTTGTCCGTCAATCGTGCGGGTGTAGTTGTATTTTTTGCCGCTGTAAGAGCCGAAAAGACGGAACGTTTCCTTTTCGCCGTCCTTTTGCACTCTATAGGAATAAGCGGGCACCATGTAACTCGAACCGCCGATGAGGTTGAAATAGCAACCCGTTTCGTAGGTCTTTGCGCCGACGGTGAGTTTGTCGCTCACCAAAATCCCGGCGGAGAGATTTTCAAGTTTCGTGTCGCTCGAACCGAAGTTTGCAATGCTCGTTCCGTCCGGATAGGAGTGAAGAGCGACGGAGTAAGTCCCATCGTGGCCGTCGATTTTGTTGCCTGCCGCATCGAGAGCGTATACGTCGTAATCAAAAGACTCGCTCGTGTGGTCGCTCAAAATGTTTTGGAGCTGCCCTTGCGTCGTGGCGGTGTTGTTGCATGCCGTTGCGCAAAGACATACGGCGCATACCGCGAGAACCATTGAAATTGTTAAGATGACTTTTTTCATAATGCGTATATTATAACATAAAAAACTTTTCTCGCAATAAAAAACGGTGCAATTTTCTGCTTTTCAGGCAAAAACGAGGGGGAAACAAATAAAAATTGTTAATTTTTATTTGTTTTGGCAATGGGATTGAAACGGTACATCAAAGGTGTTATACTCAAAATATGAAAATTATCGAATCGAACACGTCAAAGGGCGCATACCTCGGAGTCGTCGAGGTGCTGCGCAAAAATATGGACGGCGCGGCAAAAAACATCGTCATCGCACCCGACCGCTTCACCGCGTCGGTTGAGAGAGGACTTATTTCCGCTCTCGGAATCGAGAGTACGTTCGGCATCGAGGTCATGTCTTTCACGCGACTTGCGGACAAACTCGTCGGAAACGACATAAAAAAGTGCCTGACGCCCGAAGGCTCGGTCATGCTGATCGGTAAGGTCATATCCGACAAGCGAGGCGAACTTTGCTACTACAAAAAAGTCGCCATGCAAGAGGGATTTGCAAGCGAACTCTACGCCGCGCTCACCGCTATACGAAACAGCGGAATTTCAACGAGCGACCTTCTTGAGTCGTCCGAAAAATTGTCGTCGTCGCTCAAAATGAAGACGAAGGACATCGCGCTGATTTTCGACGGGTATCTCGCCACTCTCGAGGGGAAACACAGCGATTCGTCGACGAGGCTCTACGCGCTTGCCGAATACCTTAAAAACAACCCCGACAAAATCGCCTCGACAAACTTTTATATAACCGATATTTACGATTTTTCCGCTCCGGAACTCGAGATTATAAAAAGTCTTGCGAATCACGCGCTGTCGCTGACGGTGGGCATAACGAGCGGATATGAAAATCCGAACAAGCGAATATATCCAGACAGGGTTGCAAAACGCCTCGCCGCTCTTTGCGAGGGTAAAGTGCAAACGCAAAAAAACGACGAGATTCTGCCGCCTTTCAAAGACGCCGTTTCGACGAAACTTTTTGCGTATATATCAACGAACGACGAGGAAAAGGCGGAGTGCGGCGACAAGGTCGTTTTGCGCTCGGCAAAGGATAGAGGCGACGAGGTTTTGAGCGTTGCGCTCGACGTCGTCAAGGGCGTGCGAGAGGGAAAAAGATACAAGGATTTCGAGGTGTTCGCAAGCGACATGGACGCGTACGGACAAGAGATAAAATCCGTGTTTTCGAGATACGATATTCCGTTTTTCATCGACAAAAAAGAATTGCTCTGCGAGCAGGCAAAGGCAAAGTTTATCCTCGAAGCAATCGCTTGCGTGAGGACGGGATTCAGGCTCGGCGAGGTGTGCGATTTCGTGAAAAATCCGCTGTTTACGCTGTTTTCAAAATACGGCGAAGAGGGCGCGTATTTGTTTGAGAACTATTGCCTCAAATATAACGTCGAGCACGTGCCTACAAAAGAAGAAAACGCGTTCAAGAAGTTTGACGAAAAACGAAAAATCGACAAAAAAGAACAAAAAAGCGGCTTTATATACACGAAAATCGACGATAAAGACATTGTTTTGGATAATAGCGTCGAAAACGTCATACCCGAAGAAGTGAGAAAAGAATTGATTGCGGCAATAAATCCGAAACTTTTCGAGGGAGAGAAAAACATAAAAGAGTTCGTGGCGGCGACAAGGCGTTTGACGGAGGGCGTTGTGGCGTGCTACGCAAAATACGTCGACGCGCTTGCCGGGCAGAGCGAATACTTCAGAAAGTGCGCCGAACAGGTGGATTCAAAACTCGACGACGTGCTTGACGAGATTGAAAACGTGCTCGACTATAACACGGACATCGCCGGGTTCGAGAGCGTGTTCAAATCGATGATTAAGACGTTGAAAATCGCGCTCGTTCCGACTTTCCTCGACTGCGTGTTCGTGGGGGATATTGACTCGAGATTTTCGGGCAACGGCGACGTGTATATCCTCGGCGCGAACGGCGGCAAATTTCCTCCGCAAAGCAGCGGCGGCGTCGTGATTACGCATAAGGACGAGGAATCGCTTTGCGCGCTCGGAATCGATATCGTGCCCGACGAAAGACAAAAACTGCTCAACGCTATGTACGCCGTGTGCGACCTTATGAAAAAACCGCAAGGTAGGCTCGTCGTGAGTTTTGCCGACAGCGGCGACGGCGCGGCTTTGCGCCCCTCGACCGTCGTGTTCGAACTTCAAAATATGCTCACGAGCGGAGGAAAACCCCTCGAAATCCAAAGAATCGACTTCGAACATTTCGATACGCTCGAGGGAAAGGATATGCAAAAAATCGCGCTCGTGTTTTCGACAAAGAGAGGTTGCTTCAACGAGGCTCTCAAAAACGGCGTGTCGGGAAGGTCGGGCGACGTCGACGTGTACGGCTCGGCGTATTCGCTCGTCGACGAGGGAAAAAAGAGACAAGTCGAAAAATCTCTGCGTGTGCCGAAGAGAATAAATCTGCCCGAAAAATCGTATTTCGTCGGGCGAACGAGCGTGAGTAGGCTGGAAACCTTTTTCGGTTGTCCGTACGCACACTATTTCAACTACGTTCTCTCCCTCAAAAAGAGGAAGGACGGCTCGTTCGAGGGAACGGAAAACGGAACTATTTTGCACTTCGTGCTCGAAAAGTTTTTCGGCGACGTGAGAGACGATAAGGTCAAGGACAAAGAGGACGCGGGGAAAAGAGCGCGAGAATATTTTGACCTTGCAATAAAAGAATACGGATTCGAGGTGTTGCTCGAAAAGGCGGACACGGGAAGAATCCTCGCAAGGCTCGAAGAGGAAGGCGCGACGCTGTGCGCCGACTTGTTCGAGGTGCAAAAACGCTCCTCGTTCAAACCCTGCCTGCTCGAAGCGAAGATAGGCGAGGGCGAGATAAAACCCATGTCGTTGGAATTTGCAGGGAAAAAAGTCGAGCTCAAAGGCACTATCGACAGGGTGGATAGGCTTGACGATAAGTTTGTGCTCATCGACTATAAGACGTATAAGAGCGCGGATTTGCCCCTCAAAGAACTCTATTGCGGACAAAAAATCCAACTTTACGTGTATATGCGCGCAGTGGAGCAAAGTCTCGGCGCAACGCCGTGCGGAGTGTTCTATTTTCCCGTGTTTTCAAGTTTCACCGACGAGCAGTCCAATCGCTATAAATATAAGGGGCAGGCAAGCGACAGTCGCGAGATTTTGGGATTGATTGACGATATGGTCGCGTCAAATCCCGATTGCGCCATCGTGCCCTTCAAAACGGATAGGAAGGGAGAAAAACTCAACGGTGAAATCCATCTGTCGAAAAAAGGATTCGATACGCTCGGAGACTACGCCGTGACGATTGCCGGCGAGGGCGCAAGCAAGATCGCGGAAGGATATATAAAACCTTCGCCCATAAAAGATAAGTGCAAGAGATGCGACTTTGCGTCGATATGCGCATACAAGGGGCAAAACGAAAGAAAAATGCCGAAAATAAACGGGCTCGAGAGTTTTGCGCTCGACGGGGAGGCCGAAGAAAATGAGTGATAAAAATACGACTGTTTTGAGCAAAAACGCACAGGAAAGACTTGAAATTCTGCGTGACGAAAACGGCAATATCCTTCTCACCGACGACCAAAAAAAAGCGGTGCTCGAAAGGGGGCGTATTCTCGTGTCGGCATCGGCGGGCTCGGGCAAAACGTCGACTATGGTCAAGCGTATAATCGTCATGCTCGCAGAGGGAGCGTCGCTGAAAAATCTGCTCGTGCTCGTGTATAACAACGCCGCCGCGGACGAACTCAAAGAAAAGTTGCATCAGGAACTTTTTAAAGTCGCGTGCTCGTCGACGGGGGATAGGAGGGATAGATTCAGACGGGAAATCGACGAATTGCCGTTTTGCCATATATGCACAATTCACGCTTTTTGTCAGTCGCTCATCCGCGAAAACTTTGACAAACTCGGCATATCGCCTACATTCGAAGTGCTTGACGAAACGGCGCATGCGGCGTATATGAGTCGTGCGCTCGACGAGGTCATTTGCGAATATACCGCAAAAGAGGATAAGACTTTTTGCGAACTCGCCGAGATTTTCGCACAGTCGAGAAAAGAGGAAAACCTCAAAAGCAATCTCGTCAAATTTTACGGGCTTATCGAAATTCAACCAGATAAAGAAGAGTTTGAAAAGTGCGTGAGCGAATGCTACGACGATTTCGAGAACAGCAAGTTTTTCGATATTTTGCAAAAATACTATAAAGAATTTTTCAAAAGGGCGAAAGACGCTCTTGCGCCCCTCAAAACGCAACTCGAAATCCTTGCGCCAACGTCGAAATATTTGCAAAGCATTGCAGTTGCGACGTGCTTTTGCGAGGAAATCGAGGGGTGTGAAAAACTTTTCGATATGTGCGCAATCGCATCGAAATACGAAAAACCGCGCGCTTCGATAAGTCCGAAAGCGAGCGAGGAAGAAAAAATAATCGTCGGCTACGTCAAGGACTACCTCAAACAGTTCAACGACTTGATTGACGAGATGAAAGAAATCGAATCGAGGCAAGCGTCTTTGAAATCCGCTCACGAGCAAAACGCTAAATATGTCAAAAAACTCGTGGAAGTGGCAAACGTTTTTGCGCAAAGACTCGAAAAATCGAAAAGAGACGACAACGTGTTGTCCTTCGAGGATTTGCAACATAATGCGCTCGAATTGCTGTCGCACGACGAATACGCACTCGGCGAGGACTTCGACGCGGTGTTCGTTGACGAATATCAGGACGTAAACCCGACTCAAGAGGCGATAATACGAAAACTCGTCAAGGGCGAATGTTTTATGGTTGGCGACGTCAAGCAGAGCATTTACGGCTTCAGGCTTGCGGACCCCGCAATATTTATATCACGGCAGAACGCCTACGCCGAAAACGCCAAAGAGGGGACGAATATATTTTTCAACCGCAATTTCAGAAGCGCATACGGAATCCTCGACTTCGTCAACGGCGTGTTTGACAGCGCAATGACGACGGCAAGCGCCGACGTCGACTACAAAAAGGACGCAAGATTCGAATTGAAAGAAGTCGCGCCCGTCAAACTCGAGGGCGTGTCGAACGACGGATACGTGCAGGTGCATCTTTTCGTCAAGCAAAAGAGCGAGCAAGCGACGTCAATGGGACTTTACGATATAGAAAACGACGTCGGATGCGACGACGACGGCGCAAGCGTGCAAGAGGGGACGTTCATTGCAAGCGAGATAAAAAAACTCGTCGGTAAGGCGAAGGGGGACGGAAGATATATCGGCTACGGAGATATTGCCGTGCTTTTCCGCTCGCGCTCGACGGGCGCAAAGGAAATCGTGCAAACCCTCAAAGCAAAGGGAATCCCTGTCAACGAGGGCGCGTTCGGAAAATCGGCGTCACTGCCCGAAAGAGAACTCGTGGCGTTTTTGAGAGTGTTGGACAATCCTCGACAGGACGTGCCGTTTGCGTGTTTCTTGTTGTCCTATTTCGGCGGCTACGACGAGAGCGAAGTCGCAACGATTGCGGCGGAAGAAGGCGAGTGCCTGTACGACAAGTTTTTGTGGACGGCGCACTCGAATTTGCCTCTTGCAAAAAAGGCGCGAGATACGCTGAAAACGCTTGCGGAATACCGCCTCAAAGCAAGTTTTGAAAACGTAAAAGAACTGACGCAAAATATAGTCGGGGACTTTTGCTACGAGGCGTACCTCATGCGCTCGGGCGAGGGGGACGTGTACGGGCTCAAAGCGTTTTGCGAGAGTCCAAAAGAGGAAGACTCGCTCGGTAAATTCCTAAAAAACTACTGCGAGGCGGACAGCGGAGTGAGCGCAACCGGCGGTGACAGAGTGATTATATCCACTTTTCACGGCTACAAGGGGCTTGAAAATCCAATCGTTTTCGTTGCGGATACGGCGTTCGGATTCAACTACGAGGCGGGCTCGGGCGACCTCATTCTGACGGGTAAAGGTATGGGAGGCGACGACTCGAACAACAAGGGCCTCGTCGGCATGAACGACTTTAATTTTGAAAACAAAACCAAAAATTCGATTACGATTTCAAAACTCGCCGTGTCAAAGTGCATAAAGGAAAATCAACTAAAAGAGGAAATACGCTTGTTTTACGTGGCTCTGACGCGCGCAAAACAAATAATGTACGTCACCGCAACCGTGAGCGAAACGAAGAGCGCGGGATTCGGCGTCACCGCAAGACTGGGCGGCGCGGGGTGCGATTTGGACTTCATATCTAACGCCGTTTTCGACAACGCGGTGAAGTGTATGCCGATAAGGCACTACGGCGACGAGGACGAGGCGGAAATAAGTTGCGAGCGTAAAGCGTTGCACGTAAGCGAGGATATTGTTGAGACAATCGAAAAAGCGCAAGCGTTTGAATATCCGTTCAAGCAGGCAACGTCGCTTGCGATGAAATACAGCGTTTCGGCACTCGACAGCATTGACGACGACTGCGTGAATCTGTTTGAAGAAGCCGCAAAACGAGGCACTGCGTATCATAAGGTCATGCAGTATATCGACTATTTTGCAAGGGGAGAGGAAGAGGTCGGAAAGCAAATGGACGCTCTCGTCGCGCGCAATATTCTCACTAAAGAAGAGAGAGCGTGCGTGTCACAAAAGGATATTGCCGCATGCCTTGAAAGCGATATTATGCAAATCGCGCGCGAGGCGGAAAGGAATGGCGGATGCCATCGCGAGCAGTCGTTTATGATGTATAAAAAGGCAAGCGAGGTAAGCGACGGATTCACATCGGACGACAAAGTGCTCGTGCAAGGCGTTATAGACTTGTTCATAAACGGCGATAAGAAGATTATAGTCGATTTCAAAACATCGTCGTTGAATGACGAAAAAACGGTTGAAAAGTACAAAAAGCAACTTTATCTGTACAAATCGGCAGTTGAAAGTGCCACTAATGCGAAAATCGACGAGATTTTGCTCTATTCGTTCGCAACGGGAAAGACTTTGAAAATATAAGACAGTTTTTCAAAATCTCACGCAGTTTGCAAGACTTGAAAAGAAAAAGAATCTGGCGTCCGCGCAGTTTTGCCGAAGGCGCCCGTTTTGAAAAGTCGCTTTTTTGAGAAAAATATCATACGTTTGAGAAAAATGTTGACATATTGTCTTGCTTTTTGTTTTTAACTTATGTATACTTGTATAGATATTTCTAAAAGACTATCGAGCGCGTATCGGTATCTAACGGAGGATAATCGTGGAATTTTTTGAAAAGGCGTTTCAGTGGATTGCGGACGTGTCGCAGGAACTCCCGACGGTGAGTTTCAGACTGTTTTTCATCATCGTGCTTGCGGTGATTTTGCTTGTCGGCATCATCATTGCTTTCAGTATGCTCGGTTCGCGTGCCCACAAACTTTACGTTTCAAGCAAAAAAATCAGAAAGTACCTTGCAAAAGTCGAAACGATTGACGATGACAACGTCAGCGATTTTACGGCGCATTGTTTCGCCAAAAAAACTCCGCAACCGTTGCGTGACGCTTGGGTGCAATATCTCGGTGTGCGTTTCGGATATCCGAGCGACATAGTGAGCGATAGCGCGGTATACGACAAGTTCGTCAAAAAGAACAAAAACGTCAGGGCGGGCGTCTTCCTTGCAATCTCCGTCATTTTGCTTGCGGTGTTCGTGTTTTGGGGCTACGGCACTCTCGACGCTCCGAAAATCGGCGTCGTGCATCTTGCCGCACTCTTGCTTGTCGGCGTGGTTTATCTCGTGCTCGTCCTTATGGGCAGAAAACAAAACAAGAGATGCGCCGAAACTTTCGACGCTATGCAAGAGGACCTCGACGCAAAGGTCAATCTCCAAATCGAAAGCAACTACGCAACCGATTCGTCGCCGCTTTCGGAACTCAATTCGCTGGTTGAGGAAATCATCGCCCGCAATACGGCAAAGGTCGTCGACGTCGACGAGGACGAGCAAACTCCTATCGAGGCTCTCATCGAACAAAAGACGCAGGAACAACAAGAAGAATCCGACGAGCAAGAGAGCATCGACGAATTGTTGAACGCTCAGGAAGAAGAACAAGAAGAGCAACCCGAACAAGAACAGGAGGAAGAAGTCTTTGAAGAAGACGTCGAACAGTCGGATGACGCCGTCGAGGAAGAGTCGGCTCAAGAGGACGAACAAGAACAACAAGAGCAATCCGCTGTAGATACGCAAGAGGAATCCGCACAGGAAGAATCCGAAGAGGCAGACGAAGAGGCGACAGAAGAAGTCGCACAAGATACTGAAGAGGAATCTCAAGAAGAGCCTCAAGAAGAAGTCCAAGAGGAAGTCCAAGAGGAAGAACAAGTCGAAGAACCTCAAGAGGAACAAGTCGAATCCGAGGAGGAATCCGCTCCCGAACAGGAAGAGAGCGAAGAGATAACCGAGGCAGAAGAGGAAGAGAGCGAAGATACGCAAAACGCCGAAGAAACCGAAGAAGAATCCAATGACGAATCGGAAGAGGAAACCGAGGAAGAAACAGAATCGGAAGAGGAATCCGAGGAAGAATCCGAATCCGAGGAAGAGACGGACGACGAAGAAGAAAAAGTCGTCTATGTGGTTGACGGCGAAGAGGACGACGACGAACAGGTCAAACCGGCAAAACTCGTCAAACTGCCCAATCTCGTTGACTATATGCTCTCAAAGAATATGTCAAAAGCAATGAAAATTCAAATTGCTACCATGCTCATAAGCACGTACAATAAGTTTAAGGACAGCAAGGAGGATCGTAAAATCGTCGTGTCGTGCCTCACGAAAGTTATGAACGATTTGCAAAAGTAAACCAAAAAATGTCGGGGAAATTATGAGCCGACGCAAAAATAAAATATTGCGAGGATTGTAAACATGTTTGGAAAGAAGAAGAAAGCGGAAACCGAAGTCAAACAGGAGACTGTTGTTCAACCTCAAGCCTCCCAACAGACGCAACCGAGCGCCGATTCGCAGGAGAAACCCGAAGAAAAAATCTTCGTCGAAAGCGAAATCATCAACGATGAGGACGAAAACGCTCTCCCTAAAGAGTACGAATCGATTGCGTACATTCTCAAGCAGGAACTCGGCGAAGACCTCGTTGCTCAACCTGTCGACGACGACGTGATCGAGGACGTGCCGCTCGAGGAAGTGAGCGAAGAGCCTGCTCCCGAAACAGAAACCGCCGAAACGGAAGTCGTTGAACCGAAATCCGCCGAAACGGAAACAACCGAAACGGAAACCGCGCAGGAAACAGAGGACGCACAGAGCGAATCCGAAACGGACGATGCCGCACAGGATGAAGAGCAAGTCGTTGAGGACGAACAGAACGCAGAGGAAAAATCCGATGAAGACGACGTCGTGTACGTGGTCGACGGTCCGAGCGAAGACGACGACGAACTCGTCAAACCGGCAAAACTCGTCAAACTGCCGAACCTCGTGGATTATATGCTTTCGCAAAATATGTCAAAGCAAATGAAGATGAACATCGCAACGCTGCTTTTGAGCACCTACAACAAGTATAAGGACGTGCCGGCAGAAAAGAAAATCGTCATTCAATGCATGGCAAAAGTGATGAGATCGCTCATGCAGGGCTGACGATAGAGTCAAATCAAGTCTAAAAACAAAAGTAAAAAAAGTAAAAACAAAAGGTCTGTTTCAATGCGAACGGACCTTTTTTGTTGAGATAAGCGTTTGGTCAACCGTCGGGTTAATTGTTGAGTAAAACGTTGAAGTGATTGTTGGGATAGCCTTTGAGCAAGCGATGAGCAAAGCGTCGGACTAATTGTTGAGGTGGCATCGAGCGAGCGACGGGCAAGCGACAAGCGCATGATGAACAAGCGAGCAATGCGTAAAGCGTTTGGCGGTTGTTGAGTTGTCGATGAGTTGTCGTTGAGTAAAGCGTGAAAACGAGATGGTGTGAAAAGGTTTCGCACTTCCGTTTTTACGATTGAGAATTTTTTTTGTTGGACGGCGGTTTTCGGACATCTAACCGCTTTATTTGAGCATTTTCTTTTTGATGAAAACGATGATGAGCGCAATGCATATAAGCACGTTTATGCCTACGACAACCCAAAATCCCCACAGTTTGCCCTCGAAGGGTACGCCCGTGTTCATGCCCCATAACGCCGCTATCATGGCAGGGGTGTCAACGAGCAACGTCAAAACCGTGAGCGTCTTCATGACGACGTTGAGATTGTTGGAAATTATCGACGCATAGGTGTCCATCGTGCCGCTCAAAATGTCGCGGTAAATGTTGGACATTTCGATTGCCTGTCTGTTTTCAATGAGAACGTCGTCCCATAAATCGTCGTCTTCCTCGAAAAACTTGACGAGGCGAGGAAATTTGTCGAGCACGGCGGTGTTGGCACGCAAAGACGTCGAGAAGTATACGAGAGATTTTTCAAGAGAAAGCATCTCGATAAGTCCTTCGTTTTTCATGGCTTTTTCAAGTTCCGCCTGAACGCGCTGGCTGGCTCTGTCGATTTGTTTGAGGTATTGCA
>CAVABL010000018.1:3891-13882 GCA_963586735.1 Firmicutes bacterium TM09-10 | reverse complement strand
TTACAACCACATTGTCGGCACTCAACGGCGGAGCAATCGCAGGAATCGTCATCGGCGCAATTGCCGCTGCCTTGCTTCTCTTTTTCCTCCTCACCTTCACGATCTACTGGTTCAACCTCGACATGAAGTTCATCTATTGGTTTTATATGAAGATGAAAGGGCACTATGATCATATGGAACGCCACCACAAATTATAATGCGCTAAACAGCGAATAACTGCGTCAACACCCCCTCTGCTATCAACTCATTTACGCTTTGTAAATTAGGGTTGCTATCAGAGGGGTGTTTCCTTGTCCTTCCTCTGTTTAGCGCATTATAATGGCGACGTGCTATTGGACGAATAACTGCGTCAACGCGTTTTTGCTCATCCGTCACGTACGATTTGGTACGTTGGGCGGACTCGCAAAAGGGTGTTTCCTTGTTCTTTATCCGTTTAACGCATTATAATGGCGACGTGTCATTACGATTAAAAATCACGAAGTGGAGCATAAAAAGTGCGTGAACAACAAGCGTCATTCGCTTTTTTGGCGTGCCATAGGCACGTTTTTTTTATTAAAATCAAATTAATTTGCCATATTGATAAAAATTTACTTTTTTTTGGAAAAAATTGTTGTATAATAATAGTGAGGGTGAATGGGCAATGACGCCTTTTTGCTCGCATAATACGGAAAATGTTCTCTTTTGAACGAAAATTTTATTATATACGAGGTGTGTTATGAAAAACATCGACTTGACAAAGTACGGCATCACCGGCACAACGGAAATCGTCTACAATCCGTCCTACGATTTGCTCTTTGAAGAGGAAACGAAACCCTCTCTCGAAGGCTATGAAAAAGGACAGGTCAGCGAACTCGGTGCTGTCAACGTTATGACGGGCGTTTACACCGGTCGCTCGCCCAAAGACAAATTTATCGTCGTTGACGAAAACTCAAAGGACACTGTCTGGTGGACGTCCGACGAGTATAAAAACGACAACCATCCCGCATCGCAAGAAGCGTGGAATGCCGTCAAGGACATCGCAATCAAGGAATTGTCAAACAAGAGATTGTTTGTCGTGGACGCTTTCTGCGGCGCAAACAAGGACACGCGTATGGCAATCCGTTTCATCGTCGAGGTGGCGTGGCAAGCACATTTTGTCAAAAATATGTTTATCAAACCCACCGAAGAGGAACTCGAAAACTTCGAGCCCGACTTTGTCGTCTACAACGCCTCAAAGGCAAAAGTCGAAAACTTCAAGGAACTCGGTCTAAACTCCGAAACGGCGGTCGTGTTCAACATCACGAGCCGTGAGCAAGTCATCATCAACACCTGGTACGGCGGCGAAATGAAGAAGGGTATGTTCTCAATGATGAACTATTATTTGCCCCTCAAAGGAATCGCGTCCATGCACTGCTCGGCAAACACCGATCTCGACGGCAAGAACACCGCAATCTTCTTCGGACTTTCCGGCACCGGCAAAACTACGCTTTCAACCGATCCCAAACGCCTTCTCATCGGCGACGACGAGCACGGCTGGGACGATAACGGCGTGTTCAACTTCGAGGGCGGTTGCTATGCAAAGGTCATCAATCTCGACAAGGACTCCGAACCCGACATCTACAACGCAATCAAACGCGACGCATTGCTTGAAAACGTTACCCTCGACGAAAACGGCAAGATCGATTTCGCAGACAAGAGCGTGACCGAAAACACTCGTGTTTCCTATCCTATCGACCACATCAAAAACATCGTGCGCCCAATCTCCGCCGCTCCTGCCGCAAAGAACGTCATATTCCTCTCGGCAGACGCTTTTGGAGTGTTGCCTCCGGTGTCCATTCTCACGCCCGAACAAACGCAATATTACTTCCTCTCCGGTTTCACCGCAAAACTTGCCGGCACGGAGCGCGGTATCACCGAACCTACGCCCACTTTCTCCGCTTGCTTTGGGCAAGCGTTCCTTGAATTGCATCCCACAAAGTATGCCGAGGAACTCGTCAAAAAGATGCAACAAAGCGGCGCAAAGGCGTATCTCGTCAACACCGGCTGGAACGGAACAGGCAAACGTATCTCCATCAAAGATACTCGCGGCATAATCGACGCAATCCTCTCCGGCGATATCGAAAAAGCACCCACCAAGACCATCCCGTACTTTAACTTTGAAGTCCCGACGGCCCTCAACGGCGTTGCCGCCGAAATCCTCGATCCTCGCGACACCTACGCCGACGTCAACGAATGGAATCGTAAAGCCGAAGACCTTGCGAGCCGCTTCATCAAGAATTTTGCAAAGTATGAGGGGAATGAGCACGGCCGCTCCCTCGTGCCTGCAGGCCCTCAAGTGCGCTAAATAGCGAATAACTGCGTCAAAACCCTTTTGCTCACCCGTCATGTACGATTTGTACATTGGGCGGATTCGCAAAAGGGTTTTTTCTTGTTCTTCATCTATTTAGCGCGCTTGAGGCGAGCTCAAGTGCATAGTGGTGTGGGAATAACTTCATCTGTCAACTCATGTACGATTTGTACATTAGAGTTGAGTCAGATGCACCTTCTTTGTTCTTCATCTATTTAACATACTTGAGACGAGTTCATGCGAAGAGCGTGTGAGAATAACTCCGTTCACTCGTTATGTACGAATTGATACGTTGGGCGGATTCGCAAAAGGGTTTTTTCTTGTTCTTCATCTATTTAGCGCGCTTGAGGCGAGCTCAAGTGCATAAGGGGCGCAAAAATAACTCCGCTTGTCAACTCATGTGCTATGTATGAATTAGGGTTATCATTTGGAAGGGCTGTTACAAGGGTAGTCACAATGGGCTATCGCAAGGGGCTGTCACTTGAAAACCTTTTCATTGTTCTCATCTATTTGGTGTGCGTGAGGAGAGAGCGGTTGAATCGCGTTTTATCCTTGTCGTGAACAAACAATTGCGGGTGCGATTGATTAAGCGTAACGATTGCTATTGCGTTGCAACCATTGCTTTCGTTTGGCTTTTGAGGGCAGTTTTTGGGAAAGTAAATTTAATTGATAAAAAAATATTGAATTGCGTCTGAAAACGCTTGACAGAATATATTTATTTAGATACACTTATATCGATAAATAGTTATCGAATCATAAACGTTGGATTGCAAACGGGCGATACATGCGGTTGTAAGGGCAACGTGGAGAAGATAACTCAAATTTGTAAAACCGATATAGGAGAAGCAAGCATGGAAGCAAGAAACGTTATTGACAGCGTAGAAAGACTCGAAGAAGCGATTGCGCGCGTTCGTAAGGCTCAAAGAGAATTTGCCACCTACACGCAGGAGCAAGTGGACAAAATTTTCTTTGCCGCCGCGGTTGCCGCAAACAAGATGAGAATCCCTCTTGCAAAACTCGCCGTTGAAGAAACGTGCATGGGTATTGTCGAGGATAAGGTTATCAAAAATCATTATGCGTCGGAATATATCTACAACGCTTACAAAGACACCAAAACTTGTGGTATAATCGAAGAGGACAAGGCGTATGGCACGATAAAAATCGCAGAGCCTATCGGTCTCGTTGCGGCGGTCATTCCTACGACGAACCCGACTTCAACGGCGATTTTCAAAACGCTCATTTGCCTTAAAACGAGAAACGGCATCATCATCAGCCCTCACCCCAGAGCGAAAAAATCCACCATTGCGGCGGCAAAAGTCGTGCTTGACGCAGCCGTTGCGGCAGGCGCTCCCGAGGGTATCATAGATTGGATAGATTCTCCCAGCCTCGAAATGACGAATCTCATCATGAAAGAGGCGGACGTCATTCTTGCAACTGGCGGTCCGGGCATGGTCAAGGCGGCGTATTCGAGCGGAAAACCCGCAATCGGCGTGGGTGCAGGCAACACTCCCGCAATCATCGACGACAGTGCGGACGTCACGCTTGCGGTCAACTCCATCATTCACTCAAAGACGTTTGACAACGGTATGATTTGCGCAAGCGAACAATCCGTCATCGTGCTCGACAAAGTTTACGATCGGGCAAAGAAAGAATTTAAGGACAGAGGATGCTATTTCCTCGACGAAAAAGAAACCGAAAAGGTGAGAAAAACCATCCTCATCAACGGCGCACTCAACGCAAAAATCGTGGGACAAAAACCCGTTACGATTGCCAAACTTGCGGGATTTGACGTGCCTGCATCTACCAAAATCCTCATCGGCGAGGTTGAAAGCGTGGATTTGAGCGAGGAATTCGCACATGAAAAGCTCTCCCCGGTGCTTGCAATGTACAGGGCAAAAGATATAAACGAAGCGTTTGACAAAGCAGAACGTCTCGTTGCCGACGGCGGCTACGGTCACACGTCGTCGATTTATCTCGACGCAGTGACGCAAAGAGCAAAAATCGACGAATTTGCGTCGAGAATGAAAACTTGCCGTATTCTCGTCAACACTCCCTCGTCGCAGGGCGGTATCGGCGACTTGTACAACTTCAAACTTCGTCCGTCCCTCACCCTCGGTTGCGGAAGCTGGGGCGGCAACTCCGTGTCCGAAAACGTCGGAGTCAAGCACCTTGTCAACATCAAAACGGTCGCGCAAAGGAGAGAAAATATGCTTTGGTTCAGAGTGCCTCAAAAGGTCTATATGAAGAAGGGTTGCCTGCCCGTCGCTCTTGACGAACTCAAACACGTCATGAACAAAAAGAAGGCGTTTATCGTAACGGATAGTTTCCTTTATAACAACGGATACACCAAACCCATTACCGACAAACTCGACGAAATGGGAATTCAACACACCACGTTCTTTGACGTCGCTCCCGACCCGACTCTTGCATGCGCAAAAGAAGGCGCGGCGCAAATGGCGGCGTTCAAACCCGATTGCATCATCGCACTCGGCGGCGGCAGCGCAATGGACGCAGGCAAAATCATGTGGGTGATGTACGAGCATCCCGAAGTTGACTTCTTGGATATGGCGATGCGCTTTATGGACATAAGAAAGAGAGTTTACACCTTCCCAAAAATGGGCGAAAAGGCGTATTTCATCGCAATTCCGACGTCGGCAGGCACGGGTTCGGAAGTTACGCCGTTTGCGGTCATCACCGACGAAAAGACGGGCGTTAAATATCCGCTTGCAGACTACGAACTTTTGCCGAATATGGCAATCGTTGACGCGGACTTCCATATGAGCGCGCCAAAGGGGCTCACCGCCGCAAGCGGTATCGACGCAGTCACCCACGCTCTCGAGGCGTATGCGGCAATGCTTGCAACCGATTATACCGATTCGCTTGCGTTGCGCTCGCTCAAAATGATATTCGAGTATTTGCCGAGAGCATACGACAACGGTCTCAACGATCCCGTCGCAAGAGAGAAGATGGCAAACGCCGCCACGATGGCCGGTATGGCTTTTGCAAACGCATTCCTCGGTGTGTGTCACTCCATGGCGCACAAACTCGGCGCATTCCATCACTTGCCGCACGGCGTTGCAAACGCGCTTATGATTGACGAAGTGCTCCGCTTCAACGCAAGCGAAACTCCTGCAAAGATGGGCACGTTCCCGCAATACGCTTATCCGCATACTCTTGAAAGATACGCCGAAGTTGCCGACTATCTCGGAATCAAAGGCAAAAACGACAAGGAAAAACTCAACAACCTCATCAAAGCGATTGACGAACTCAAAGCAAGAGTGGGCATCAAACCCGCAATCAAGGACTACGTCCCCAACGAAAAGGACTTCCTTGACCGCCTTGACGATATGGTTGAACAGGCGTTTGACGATCAATGCACGGGCGCAAACCCGAGATATCCGCTTATGAGCGAGATAAAGCAAATGTATCTGAACGCATACTATGGCAAACACACCGAAGTGTGACAGTTTAAGGAGGAAAGTATGAATCTCGACAGAATCATTGCCGTGAGAACAAACAAAACCGTCTACCGCGACGGAGAAAATTGCGTCAAAGTTTTCGACGACGATTTCTCAAAAGTGGACGTACTCAACGAAGCGCTCAATCAAGCAAGAGTGGAGGAAACCGGACTCAACGTTCCGAAAATCATCGAAGTCACCAAAATCGACGGAAAGTGGGCAATCGTGTCCGAATTTATTAAAGGAAAGACTCTTGCAAGACTTATTGAGGAAAATCCCGGCAAGAAAGACGAGTATATCGAAAAATTCGTCGACTTGCAAATCGAGGTGCAATCCAAAAAATGTCCGCTTCTTACGAAACTTCGCGACAAGATGAATAGAAAAATCGACTTGACTAATCTTGACGAAAGTATAAAATATGAATTGCATACGAGGCTCGAGGGTATGCCCAAGCACAACAAACTCTGCCATGGCGACTTCAATCCGTCAAATGTAATCATCAGAGACGACGGCGAGGCATATTTCATCGACTGGTCGCACGCAACGCAGGGCAACGCCTCGGCGGACGTGGCAAGAACGTATATGCTTTTCTGGCTCGCAAACGATCAGGAAACCGCCGAAAAATATCTCAACCTCTTCTGCCAAAAGAGCGGAACGGACAAGAGATACGTGCAAAAATGGATGCCTATCGTCGCCGCGTCGCAATCGGTGAAAGGCCACGAAAAAGAACAAGAGTTCCTCATGTCATGGATTGACGTTGCGGAATTCCAATAAGGAGAGAGAATATGAAAGTCACAGTGTGTATAGGCAGTTCATGCCACATCAAAGGTTCAAGACAAGTCGTTGAATCCCTGCAACGCCTCATTGCCGAAAACAATCTCAAAGACAAAGTCGAACTCGGCGGTACGTTTTGCATGGGCAAGTGCCAACAGGGCGTTTGCGTCACCGTTGACGACGCGTTCTTCTCGCTTACGCCGGATTCAACCGAAGAATTCTTCAACAAAGAGATTCTCGCTAAGGCCAGATAGGCATGATTATTGTCAGAATTTGCGTTGGCAGTTCGTGCCATCTCAAAGGCTCGCAGGAGATTGTCGAAATGCTCCGCAGCGAGATTCAACAAAGACGTCTCGAAGGTCAAATTGCGCTTTCGGGAAGTTTTTGTTTTGGAACGTGCAACAGATAGGGAGTCACCGTTGCCGTCAACGACGACGTGTTTCCCGGTATCACAAAGGACAACTTTAAAGAATTTTTCCAAACCAAAGTTATGCCGCTCGTTGAGGCTTGACGAGATTCGGAAAAAAGAGGAAATATGGATTGTTTAACTCTCAAAAAATCAAACTGCAAAAATTGCTATAAGTGCATACGCCATTGCCCCGTCAAAGCGATAAGGTTTTCGGGCAATCAGGCACACATCATAGGCGACGAATGTATTTTGTGCGGCCATTGCTTTGTCGTATGCCCTCAAAATGCAAAGGAAATCGTCAACGAAATCGAAAAAGTCAAGGTGTTTTTGCAGTCTTATCCCGTTTACGTTTCGCTTGCCCCGTCGTTCGTTGCAAACTACGACGGCGCAGGAATTGACGCTATGCGCGAAGCACTCAAAAAACTCGGTTTTGCCGACGTTGAGGAAACTGCTATCGGCGCAACCGTCGTCAAAAACGAGTACGAAAGAATCTTGAGAGAGGAAAAGAGGGATATTGTGATTACGTCTTGTTGCCATTCGATAAACCTCCTCATACAAAAATATTTTCCAAAGGAATTGCCGTATCTTGCAGACGTGCTTTCGCCTATGCAGGCGCATTGTCAGGATTTGAAAAAACGCCATCCGGGCGCAAAAACCGTGTTTATCGGTCCGTGCGTGGCAAAAAAAGACGAGGCGCAACATTACGAGGGTATAGTCGACGCGGTCCTCACGTACGAGGAACTTACGCAGTGGCTCAATCAAGAGGGAATTTCAATCGCAAAAGAAAAGGATCACACCGAAAAAAGCAGAGCAAGATTTTTCCCGACGACAGGCGGCGTGCTAAAAACGATGAGTCTTGACGCTCCGAACTATCAATATCTTGCAATCGACGGCGTCGAAAATTGTATCGCCGCTCTCAAAGATATCGAAAACGGCAATATACATAACGCATTCATCGAGATGTCTTCGTGCGTGGGTAGTTGCGTGGGCGGTCCGGTTATGGAAAAATATCATCCGTCGCCGGTCAGAGAATATCTTGCGGTTGCAGAGTACGCGGGCACGAAAGACTTTGACGTCGAGCAACCCGCTAACCACGATTTGAGAAAGCATTTTTCAATCATCGAGCGCGCAAATAAAATGCCGAGCGAAACCGAAATCAACGCCGCCCTTCGCCAAATGGGCAAGATGAGCAAACGCGACGAACTCAATTGCGGAAGTTGCGGCTACAATACGTGCCGTGAAAAAGCGATTGCCATTTGCCAGGGCAAAGCGGAAGCGTCAATGTGTTTGCCGTATCTGCAAAAGAAAGCGGAAGGTTTTTCGGATAGAATCGTCAACAACACGCCAAACGGAATAGTCGTGCTCAACGATTCGTTTGAGGTGCAACAGATAAACGAGGCGGCAATGGACATCATGCACATACGCTCCGCAAGCGACGTTCTCGGCGAACAAGTGGTGCGCATCATGGATCCGAAAGTTTTCTATGAAGTGCAGAAAACGAAGTTTAATGTGCACAATCGCAGGGTTTATCTTGCAGAATACAAAAGATACGTTGAACTTACTGTCGTTTACGACACGGACAATCATCTCTATATCGGCATCATGCGCGACATTACCGACGAGGAAAAGGAAAGAGAAAAGAAAGAAAATATTTCAAAACAAACCATCGAAACCGCGGACAAAGTCGTTGACAAGCAAATGCGCATAGTTCAGGAAATTGCGTCGTTGCTCGGCGAAACCGCTGCAGAAACCAAAATCGCGCTCACAAAACTCAAGGAGTCCATAAAAGATGAATGACCTTTGCGCCGACATCGGCTATAAAAGCATAAATCACGTCGGAGAGCAGTTGTGCGGCGACCACGTCGATATTGTTCCGCAGGGTGAGGATTCAACCGTCGTCGTGCTTGCCGACGGACTGGGAAGCGGTGTGAAGGCAAGCATCCTTTCAACGCTCACGAGCAAAATAATATCCACTATGATGGCGGAAGGATTGACACTCGAGGATTGCGTTGAAACGATTGCCGCGACTTTGCCCATCTGCTCGGTCAGAGGCGTTGCGTATTCGACGTTTACGATTTTACATCTCGTTGAAAATCGTCAGGCGGAGATAATTCAGTACGACAACCCGGGCGTCATTTTGTTGCGTGACGGGCAAAATTACGATTTTCCGAAAACGGAAATGGTTATCGGCGGAAAAAAGATTTTTAAATCCACGCTCGACCTTTGCGAAAACGACATTTTCGTGCTTATGAGCGACGGTTGTCCTCATGCGGGCATGGGACTTTCGTACAATTTCGGTTGGAAGAGAGAAGATATAATTTCGTTTTTGGAAAGCATAAGTTTCGTCGGATACACGGCAAAGACGCTGTCTACCATTTTGGTTGACGAGTGTAACAAACTCTACGGCGGTCAACCCGGCGACGACGCAACCGCATGCGTCGTCAGAATAAGAAAACGCGAGCCGATGAACATACTCTTCGGACCTCCGTCAAATCGCGACGACTGCGACAGAATGATGTCACTGTTCTTCTCAAAAGAGGGCAAACATATTGTGTGCGGCGGCACTACTTCGTCGATTGCGGCAAAATATCTCGGGAAAACCGTGCGTACGTCGTTGAATTTCGAGGCAAGCGACGTTCCGCCTATCTCCGAAATCGACGGCGTCGATCTCGTCACAGAGGGCGTCATCACGATGAACAAAGTGCTGACGTATGCAAAAGACTATCTCAACGACAACGAAGGTTATGAGCAGTGGAGTTTCAAACGCGATGGTGCGTCGCTCATGGCAAGGCTTCTTTTTGAGGAGGCAACCGACATCAATTTCTTTGTCGGAAGAGCGATAAATCCCGCGCACCAAAACCCCGATTTGCCCATCAACTTCAGCATAAAAATGAATCTCGTCACCGAATTGTCCGATTGCCTCGTCAAGATGGGCAAACGCGTCAAGGTGTCGTATTTTTGAGAAAAAGAGCAATACGCTTGAAAAACCAAACAAAATTCTATTGCGTTAAGGGCGATTTAGTG
>CAVABL010000018.1:0-3881 GCA_963586735.1 Firmicutes bacterium TM09-10 | reverse complement strand
GTGTATAATGCACTAGCGTAAACGCAAATTCCAAAGGTGCAAATATGAGAATGTTCGACACAAAAGTTCAATATCTGAAATACAAGGTTCTGCGCGAGGTTGCTCGCGAGGCGTGGGCAGGTACGCTCGATAAAACCGTCCTCGATATTCCCAAACGCATAGTTCCCGGCAAAGTGCCGACGATGCGTTGTTGCGTGTACAAAGAGCGCGCTATCATCGGCGAGAGAATCAAACTTGCAATGGGCGGCAACGAGGCAAATCCGAACGTCATCGAGGTCATCGACATTGCGTGCGACGAGTGCCCAATGGGCGGATATGAAGTCACTCCCGCGTGCAGAGGTTGCCTTATGCATCGTTGCGAGGACGTGTGCAAATTCGGCGCAATCCAATTTGACGCCCAACACGTTGCGCATATCGACAAATCGAAGTGCAAAGAATGTGGCGCGTGTGCAAAGGTCTGCCCGTACAGCGCAATCACAAATCACAAACGTCCTTGCCAGATGGCGTGCAAAGTCAAGGCTATCTCGATGGATGAAAATTATACCGCGGTCATCGACAATTCAAAGTGTATTGCGTGCGGTGCGTGCGTGTATCAATGCCCGTGGGGCGCAATATCCGATAAGTCGTATATTCTCGATGTTATAAATCTCATAAAGGGAAGCGAGGGGAACACGAAATACAAACTTTATGCAATCGTCGCTCCGTCGATTTCAAGTCAGTTCACTTACGCAAAACTCGGTCAGGTCATCACAGGACTCAAGGAACTCGGATTCTATACGGTCGTCGAAGCGGCGCTCGGCGCGGATATGGTGCTCCTTTCAGAAGCGAAGGAACTTGCCGAAAAAGGTTTTCTCACAAGTTCGTGCTGCCCGGCATTTGTGTCGTACGTCAAAAAGAATTTCCCCGACCTTGTGCAACATATCTCGCACAACCTCTCGCCTATGGGCATGATTGCCAAGTATATCAAGGACACCACCCCCGGTGCAAAAGTCGTGTTCATCGGGCCGTGTACCGCAAAAAAAGCCGAGATTCTTGACGAAAAAGTCAAACCGTACGTTGATTCGGTCCTCACTTTCGAGGAACTTCAGGCACTCTTTGACAGCAAAGATCTCGACATCACATCGCTTGAAGAGGGGGTGCTTGACAATGCGTCTTATTTTGGCAGAATCTTTGCTCGTAGCGGCGGCCTCAGCGATTCGTTGAAGCAATCTCTTCAAGAGCAAAACATTGAATTTAACCTCAAACCTTGCGCTTGCGACGGCATCGAAGAGTGCCGCGTTGCGCTTCTCAAAAAGAGCAAAAATCTCCTCGACGCAAACTTTATCGAGGGTATGGCTTGCCCCGGAGGTTGCATAGGCGGCGCAGGTTGCCTCACCCACGGCGAAAAGAACAAAGCCGAAGTGGACAAGTATGGGCGCGAGGCGTTGGAAAAGACCATTACGGACGCCGTCCACTTCCTCGGATAATCGCGCCAAAGAGCGAATAATTGTGGCAATGCCCTTTTGCATATCCGTCACGTACGAGAAGTACGTTGGGCGAGTCTGCAAAAAGGCATTTTTTTGTTTTTCATTTCTTTGACGCAATTATCCCGTAAAATTATGACTATTGTTGAATATTTTGTTGTTCTTTATTCGGTTGATTATGTTTAATTTCTGCCTTTGTAAGATTGTTTTTCCACAAAAAAATAACTGCGTCAGAGGCATCCGATTGCCGTTTTATGTGATATGTGTACAGTAAGGTTGTCATCCGAATGTTTTTTGCGCGGCACGTTTTTTGTTTGGAGTTGTTTATCGCAGGTTGACTTTGCCACCGGACAGATGATGTTTTTCAACCGAGGCGGTGGCGATTGATGTGAGTGATCTTGTGCTAATCACTTGACTTTGCAAGGAAAATCAGGTCGATGAGTTTGCCGCTCCGACGAGATTTTTCAACGAGAGAATCGTCTATCACGGTGCCGCTTTCTGCAATAAGTGTGCCGGAAAAGGTTGTCAGGTCGTTTGACAGAGTTCTGCCGAGCAGAAATGTATAATCCGTGATTATTCGCGAGGGCGTGTGAACATCGTTCGCGTTTTGAGGCGCGCCGATGATTTTCAATGCATTGCTTGAAAAATACGGCGAATCAGTTGCGATTTTGGACGCCAAGGGCGTGGCGGTGATTTGCACCGCTTTGAATTGTGAATTTTGAATTGCGGAGGCAGTTTGTTCGGCATACTCGTTTGAGATTTGTGTTTGCGCCGAGGATTCTTCGCTTTCGGGATGAGAATGTTGCGGTTTTAATGCAAAAACCGTGGTTTCGTTTTCGGGGCGAGGGATATGCGGTTTTGCGCTTTTGCCTTGTTTTGCGGTTTTGAGCAACATTACGTCGCCTATGCAAGCGATGTTTTGAGGTGCAAACTGCTCGTTTTGTGTGAAAAGCCGTGTCACTTTTCCGCTTTTTGTAAACTCGACTTTTTCAATTGATCCTTTTAGAATGCCGTTTTGAGTGTAAACGTCCATGCCTATGATTCCGCTTGAAAAGAGCGTGAAGTCAACGTCGCCGATGCATCGAACGTTCGCGTCGTTTTGCACGACGATCGCATCGCAGTAGCACAAAACGTCGGACACCGGCAAAAGGGCGTCGCAACCTTGCCTGCATGAAGACATAACGAAATAGGCAATCGAATTGCATGCTTGCGAAAAATACGCGTTTTTTATGCGCCCGACAATCTTTGACGTGTCACGCTCGATGACTGGTTTTAACAAAAGCGAAGAGAGCTCGATCATAATTTTCACCTCAATGGAAATTATGCTTTTTCAAACGGATATATGCGCAGCAATTCCAATATATTGTGCATCAAGCGGAGGAATGCAGACAAGGCAAAGCGCAACGAAAAGTGTGAGCGGAACGTTAAGGGCAAGGCGGAAAGCAGGCGGCATGGTGAAAACCAAGCGACAGGGCTAAAAGCATTCAACATGGCTGAAAGCAAGCGCGCAGGGGGCAAGCGGGCTGAGCGATTGAGGCGAGCGAAAAAGACATCGGAAAAAGACATCGGAAAGGAAAGGAATCTTGCTTAGTTGCGGCGAAGAAAAAAAGCGGATAGATTGTTGAAAATCGTGTCGAAAAATGGAGAACATGGCATTAGAATACGCGTTTTTTCGACAAAAACGACGGTTTGCAAAAAATACGTTTTGTATGGAAAAACACGAGTTGTCCACCGAGTTGTCCACATTTTCGGTTTGAAATGTGGATAAGTGTGTGGAAAAGGTGATATTTTATGCCAAATTGCATATGTTTGCTTTGAAAAGATATGTGTGTCGAATTGTGTCGAAAGAGTTTTTTGAAAAAATTTGCGATTGCGAGTCGTTTGATTGTCGTTTGGGAGTGACTTTATTTTGCGAGTGCGTGAAAAAATATGCTTGAAAAATGTCGTGATTGCAGGCTGTTTGATTGCTGTTTTGCTCGGTTGCGCACTGTGCGCTCCAATTGCGGCGGGCGTTGCGCTTGTCAAAAAATGCAACGAAACGAAAACCGTCGTGGTGGACGCAGGTCACGGCGGTGCGGACGGCGGCGTTCAGGGCAAAAGCACGGGTGTGTATGAGAAAACCATAAATCTAACGCTGTCAAATTTCCTCGGTGAGATGTTGCAAGCGTGCGGATTCAGAGTTGTTTATACAAGGAGAAACGACGTTATGCATACGTTTGATGGAATTTCGGACAACAAAAAGCGTGCTGATATGTTCAAACGAGGGCGTATCATAAATGAGGCGAAACCGTGTGCTGTTGTGAGCATACATATGAACTTTTACTCTCTTCCGACAAGGCGCGGCGCGCAAGTGTTTTTTTCAAAATCGAACGAAAAAAGCCGTGAATTTGCAAACGCCGTGCAGGGTGCGTTGAACGC
>CAVABL010000017.1:5877-13952 GCA_963586735.1 Firmicutes bacterium TM09-10 | reverse complement strand
CCTACGTCGCATCCACCAAAATATTTCATAATTCTGTTCTCCTTTTTTCTTACCAGCGGTTCGTGTCGTCGAAATCAACGATAGTGGGATCGAGAGGTTCTTCTCTCAACACGGTTTGCATATAGCGGTTGACGTCGTTGCGCATATCTTTTCTCGATGCCTTTGTGGGATTCATGAGCGCGTGATATACCCAAACGATGTGGATGCCGCGTTTTCTGCCCTCGTCCTCGATGAGTCCGTGATAACCTGCCATGGATTTGCATCCGATGTGCTCGTACATGATGACCATGTCCGCGTTGTACTCTTCGCAATATTGCCAAAGTTGCTCAATGCCGACTTCGTAACCGCCGTTTGAGTGGTTGCGCATAATCATGTTCATGTTGTACTCGCCAAGGTCAAGCATCGCTTGCTCGTGGTCGGTGTAGTTGATGGGCTTGGTGAGCGTGAAGGAAAGCATGTCGCAAAGCGTGACGATGCCCCAGCAGTTTGCAAGCCATTGATTGAACGCGGTGTAGTATTGTGCGTGAACGCCCCATACGATTGCGCGGTGGCGCATCTCTTTTGCAACCTGCACCTTGTTTTCGTAACCTTTCTTGGCAAGGTCGGTGATTTCTTGGTCGAGTTTGAGGAAGGAAGCGTCGCGCCCCGAGATGACCATGTATTCGGCGTCGCGGTAAAGCATGACGTTGTTGCCGCAAACTTGCGGATATGGGGTTTTGTTCATTTCAAGCCATTGCTCGAACAAAGCGTTTTGCGCGTTGTAGGTCTTGCAGTTTTTTGCAAATGCGTCCCAGTCCCATTTTTCGCCGGTGTGCTTTTCAATGAATTTGATTGCCGCTACCACTTGGTCGCGTGAGTAAGGAAGCACGGATTCTTGTTGGTGGCGCATAGGCGCAGCCATGGTGAAAGAGGGAAGGTCGTCGTGTCTGTCTTCGATTTGGTTGCCCATGAGCGAGCCGTCGCAAGTGGTGTTGCAGTGAATCGCACATACGCCGCAAATCGGGTAGTCCTCGTCGATTGCGCAACCGAGTTCGGCGCAAGGCATCGGGCATACGTCGGTCGGAATCTGGAATTCCTCGGCGACTTCGATGTAATGCAGAACGCCGTCTTGCGCGATTGTCGAGCCTGTGTAGATTGCCGGCACTTCTTTTGAGAGGAATTTGAGGTTGGGGAATCCCATTGCAACGACCATCATGCCGTTTTCGTCCATGATGACGACTTTCTTGTTGAGTTCGTCGTATTTGCCGTGTTTGTTGCCGATGCGCTTGTCACACTTGAAAAGTGTGTCCATGGTTTGCGTGAGGTGCCCCACGATGCTGTCGTATTGCTTGTGTCCGATGCGCAATTGAGGTCCGCGAACACCCTCGAGGTGACGGTCGATATAGTCGAATGCCGCCATGTAGTTGCCAAACCATCTGTAAGTGAAAAGAGCCTTTATCGTGGTGGGTTTCATAATGAATTTGCCCATGACGAGCAAGTTTTTGAGCCAGCAACCGAAGTCGTACATGGTGTCTTTGAAACCGCGCCATTCTCTGCGAGTGGACGTCTTTTTGCCTGCTTTGTAGAATCTGCCGAGTTTTTCGGAATTAAGTTTTGCGCCCATACTCAGTTTTCTCCTTTTTCAGTTTGAATTTTCTTGATTTCCAACGCCTCGACGAACGCCTGAATCCTCGTGCGGAGTTGCCCCGATTGACCTGCGTTGTAGGGACGGTCGATGGAAAGAACCTGATAACCGTATTCGTTTTGAAGAACGGCGTGCATAAACGGTCTGCCGTAGCCCCAATAGTCGCAGAACTTGATTTGCTCGATGATGATGCCGTCCGCTTTGTAGTCCTTTGCGATTTTGTCGACGTAGGCGTGGCGTTCGTTCACCTTTTCGGTGTTGAGGAAACGCGGGCATTGTCCCGATTGCATATAGTATCTGCAAACTTGCGTGAGTGCGTCCTCCTCGTCGTTGAGAATAATCTCCTGTCTGCCGGGAAGAGAGCCGAAGCAATATCTGTCCGCGACGACGATGAGCCCCGTGTCCTCTGCAAGTTTGATGAAACTCGGATCGTCGATCTCGCTGCCTACCATTGCAACGCGCGCGCGGTAGGTTCCGACGGGATCGGGCACTCTGGTTTTGAGTTCCTCTGCGGTCTCCTCGAGTTTTTCGATGAGTAAGTCTTTGGGGCAGCAGTAAGTTGCAAGGCAGAACACCGCGAATTCGTAACCCGTGATGCGAGGAGACTCCTCTTTTCTGTATTCGCCGATTTCGGTGATGAGGCGTGAGATTTTGTTTTGCTCCTCAACCGCTTTGCGAATCGCCGCGTCGTCAACGTCGATGCCGAGATGCTCGTGCAACGGTTTGAGGCAGTGCTCCTGCATCTGAATGACGTAGTGCTTGAGCGTCACGTCGTCGCTCTTCATGGGCACGTCGCAGTAGGACGCGAAAAATCCCTCGTGAGGGCAACAACCGAGATGCTCGATGTTTTCGGCAAGACGATTCATCATCGCGCACGCTTCGGGAGCAATGAGCCCGTCAAGGAAAGAAAATCCGCCCTCGAGCGCACGCTCCAGAATCGCGCGGCACGCTTCGCAGAAAATCGGGCTCAAATAATAGTTGCCCATTTCAGTGCTCGTCGTCCTCGGCGCGCGAAGCCTGACCGAGAATATTCCCGGCAGGTTGAGCAGTGGCTCGGGAATCTGATAGCAAACGTGACCGATTGCTTTTCTTCCCGAATCTTGTGCCTGTTGGATGAGTTCGTTGTTGGAGTTTTCCAGCAAGTTCTCAAAGTAGATAAGGTGTTTCAGGTCTCTCACAATATATCTCCTATAAAATATGTATTTTCTTCAAAACTTCCTCTGCGCCGACGCACAACGGGGCGTCCGAGGGCAAAGTGAATACGTCTTTGCCGAGCGCGTCCATGTCGGAAAGAGCAACGTCTTTGGGAATGTAGGCAAGCGTTTCGAGTCCGTCTACCACGGGCTTTTGCGACAGCGCTTCCTCACTCAAACGATTTTGCACTACGCCGATTCGGTCGTACATGACAAGGTCGGTTGCGACTTTCGCTATCGTCGAAACAACGTCGCGCCCCTTTTTCGACTGGTCGGTCACAAGCAAAAGATGCGTCACCTTTTCCATGACTCTGCGATTGATTTGTTCTATGCCCGCCTCACCGTCTATCACGACATAATCGTAATGCTTTGAGATGAGAGCGATGACATCCTTGAGATAGGTGTTGATTTTGCAATAGCAACCCGCCGTTTCGGGACGCCCGATTGCTATGAACGAAAAACCTTTTTGAAGGGAAATTGCCTCGTCGACGGAATACTCCGCATTGCCGAGAATCTCGAGAGGGGAAATCTTGCCGTTTTGCGTTTGGGCAACGGTTTCCTTGCGAACGTCGTCTATCGTCTTTTTCGGCTCGACACCCAATGCCGTCGATAAGCCGATTGCCGGGTCCGCGTCGATTGCGAGAATTTTTTTGTTCGGGAAACGCTCGACGAGAATTTTCACGATTACGGCAGAAAGAGAGGTCTTTCCGACACCCCCTTTCCCCGCAACGGCGATGATTTTTGTCTGCTCGTCCATCGACAACTCCGAAAATCTGAAATTTTGCGCATATCGCGCCGTAAACGTGCGCGCGTGCATGCATCGCGCGCAAGCACAACATTTAAATTCTAACAATATAAAGGATAAAAATCAACATATTTCGACACAATCGTTAATGAAAAATCGATATTTTTTACAAATTCAAAAGAGAAGGGCGATTTTTTGAAAATCACCCCTCTCGTATAAGCGTGTGCCTTGAATTTTGAGCTCGGACTGCGTGCCTCATGCGGTTCCCGATGCGGTGATGCTTGCGCTCGGACTTGGTTCGTCATACGATTCTCATTGCGGTGATGTTCGCGCCCGTGAGATTGACGCTATCGCCCGATACATTGTAGATTGACAGCGTGGTGCCGTCGGCGGTGGCGGTGTAAAGAATCGTCTTCGATACGTTTGCCGCGTTTGCGCTCGTTGCGTAATCGGATACGATTTCGTTTGAGTTTGCCGTGCCGTTCACGTAAAGTTGGACGGATACGTTGCCGTCCGAGGCGCGCTCGCCCGTCGCGCCGTAGGTGACGAGATACGTGCCCGCGGGAAGAGTCACGGCATTGGACGAGAGCGACATCGTGGTCGCGGGCGTCGTAAGCGAAGTCGAAAGCGGAATTATCGCCGCCGACGCTACCGTCTGCGTTCCGCCATAGGCGTAAAGAGCGTCTTGCAGTGCGCTCGTGCCTGCCGCGCCCGTTGCACCCGTTGCGCCGGTCGCGCCCTGCGGCCCCATCGGTCCCATCGGTCCCATCGGGCCTTGCGGACCTCTGATATACTCGATTGCGGGCTGATTGCAACATCCTCGCGGCGCGCTTTGGCAACACGGATTGAAAAAGTTGAAAAACATATGCGTTCCTCCTCGTTTTTTATGTAGGCGGCAAAATACTCTCAAAATTCGACGACGTTCAAAGTTATTTTTCCGTATACCATATGCAAGAAAAAAAATGTGTGATACAATGTAACCGAATCGACGAGCGAGCGTATATTCAATGTAATCAAAATGCGCATCGCAAAAGGAAGTACTTTATGAAAGAAAAATTCAAACGGTATCTTGAAGAGCATTTCAGAAAAATCGCACCTACGCAGGCGGCTATGGAATACCGCAAAGCGTTGTTGCTCCAACTTCTCGACAGAGAGCAAGAGTTGCGTATCAAGGGCGTGAGCGACGACAACCTCATATTCGATATGGCGGTTTCGGAACTCGGCGATATAGACCAAACTCTCGCCGCCTTCGAGCAAAGACAAATTCAGAGCGGCGTCGTGAAACGTAAAATCAGCGCGGCAAGCATAAGTGCGGCGGCAATCGTTGCGTTGCTTGCGGTCGTGTACGTCATCGTGGGCGCAGTTTCAAAAGTGTGGCATCCCACGTGGCTCATCGTGGTCGGCGGCGTGTTTGCAGGCTTGAGCGTGTTGCTTGTGTACGGGGCAATCAGATTTGCAAAGAAAAAGAAATATGCTCCCGTCAGAATATGCGTTGCGATTTGCGAAGTTCTGTTCACGGTGTTCGTGTTTTTGATTCTTCAACTCGTGTTCAAACTCGGCGGCGCTTGGTTGAGTTTCCTTGCAATGGTGGCGTTGATATTCGGCGTCGATACGTCGATTGCGTTTGCAACGAACAGCAAAATCAAGTGGATTGAATTGCCCGTGTTCATCGAAATCGCCGCGGTTATGCTGTACGTGATTCTCGGTGTGACGGTCAAGGGCGTGTGGCATCCGGGCTGGCTTATGTGCCTTGCCGGCATAGTGTGCGCGCTTGTGCAAATCGTCGTGGTCATAATCAAAAAGGCAAAGGCGAAAAACAAGAGAGAACAAGCCGAAATCGAGGATAAAAACGAAAAAGAAGTTCAAAGATATTGGACAGAATGGGATGATTAATCTATCGTTTTGTTGACGTAAAGTGCCGATTGCGGCATTCAGGAGAAAAATATGGCAACGACAATAAAGGCTGAAATGTGGGATAGAATGCAGTTTTTGTTCCGCAATTATTATGACAGAATGGTGCATGCGAAACTCACGTACGAGGGTAGTTTCGATATGAACGTTTTGAAAAACGTCGTGCTTTTTATGGTTGAAAAGGCACCCGTTTTGCACTCGAGTTTCAACACCACCGTCATCGAACCGTATTGGAAAGAGGAAAAATACACAGTTGACGATATCGTGTCGTACGAGAAAGTCGAGGACGCGGACAAGGCTGCGGACGAATGGCTGTTGGACGTCATACCCTACGACAACAACGTGCAGGTCAAACTCGCCGTGTTCGAGGACGACAAGCACTCCGTCCTTGCTTGGAGAAACAACCATATGTGTATGGACGGCGGCGACCTCAAATACTTCCTTGCGACACTCTGCGAAAACTATTCCAACCTCAAAGCAGGCAACTACGGCGCACTGCATATGAAGAGCGGATCGAGAAGTTTCGATCAGGTGTATTCGCTGCTCGAAGGCGACGACCTCAAACACGCAAAGGGACTTTATAAAAACATCTCGAAGGCGCAAGACAAGGTTGCGTTCCCTTGGAGCGAAAGCGTCCCCGAAGATAAAAACCAAATAATCAAGAGAGTCGTCGGTGAGGAAGATTTTGCAAAATTCAAGGCGGTTGCAAAAAAGATGGGAATCACCGTCAACGACGCGATTATGGCGGCGGTGTTCCGCTCGCTATACGAACTTTGCGGACTTAAAGACGACGACTCCCTCACCGTTTCGTGCGCAATCGATTTGAGAAAACATATCGTGGACGGCGGTTTGCAGGGCGGACTGACCAATCATACGGCGTGGATGGCCGTGCGCACTTTGAACAAGGGCGACAACATTCAGGACACCGTCGTCAACGTCATCCGCTCAACGAAAGGATACAAGAGAGATAAGTTCATGGGATTGTATTCGTTGCCGCTGTTGAAACTCGCATACACGATTTTCCCGCAAGATATTGCGGAATTTGCAATCAAGGCAGGTTATGACAATCCGCTCATTGCCGTCAGCAATATGGGACTGCTCAACGACAAGGCTCTCACTCCCGACGGGCTAAAACTCGTTGACGGATTCATCTCGGGTGCGGTGAAATATAAACCGTTCTTCCTCATGTCCGTGACAACCCTCATGAACAGAGTGACGCTGTCAACCGCAATCAGAGGCAATCAAAAGGACGTCGATATTGCGAATCGGTATTTTGATTTGGTGATGAAAAATATCGAAGAATTCAACGATATCGAATTGTGACGAAAAAGTCGAATAAGTGAAAAATCGCTCGAACGAGCGATTTTTTCTTGCATAAGGTTTTTTGCATTTGGCATTTCCCGTCTTTGTGCGGCAAGAGTAAGCATGAACGAACGTGTGGTTTTCAAATAGTTGCAACGGCGTTTTGAAAAAGTACGGATAAAGGCATATCGTTTAATCGGACTTTGCTCGTTTGCGACGCATCGCAACGGTCGGCTCATGCTCGGACGTCGCGATTTGCGATTGGTGAGTTCGGCTCTCAAAGAGTTTCGCGCACGTAGGGGGCGTGTTTGATTTTTGTCGGGATTGGCTCGTCAAGTTCAAAATAGGACGCAAAGCGTTTGAAAAGCGGTTCGACAACGACGCACTTGTCAAGCAGTTTTGAGAAAAGTCCTATCAGCGTGCCGTTGACGAGAGTCATAACGAGAGTGCCCCAGTTTATGCCGACAAATTTTTTGAAGAATACGAGCGTCATCGTCGTTGCGAGCGCAAGCATAAAAAAGTCGAAACAAGTTTTGAAAACGGGGCGTTTGAGATTGTATTTTTGGCTTATGCCCTTGACGAACAAATCGTAGACTTGCGGATAAAGATAGGTCTTGAAAAAGAGTGCGACAGAAAACGACGTGAGCAAAAGTCCTGCTGTGAACATCACTATGCGCGCCCATAACTCCATGCTCCTCGGTTGCGTGAGCGTCGGATTGAAAAGAGGTATGAGCCTGAAAAGGTCAAGCACCGCTCCGTAAATAAGACACGTTACGAACGAGGATAGATAGGGAAGTCGGAATTTCTTCATGGCGACGCAAAACACGGCGAACAGAATCGCCTGCAAAACGTATTCCGCTTGCCCGAACGACAAAGCAGGCACTTTTTGGCTGAGTATGTAGGCGGGCGCAACTATCATGGATATGCCGAAATTCACGCTCGTAAGCATGGCAACGGCAAACGCAAGAAGCACTATGGCAACGACGTAAACTACTTCACTTGGGATTTTGAGTTTTTTCATAACGACTTTTCCTCTGCGCCTTCAAAAAAAATAACACAACTGCAAAGCGCAATCGTGTGGCGAAAAGGTGGCGTACGCCCGGAAAAATCCACATAGATTTTCATAAGGTTTATAACACGTTTTCAAGGCTTTGTCAACGATTCGATTTGCGACGTCCGTTTTGCAAAGTAAAATTTTGCGTGCATGAGTATTTTGTGGTTTTTGATATTGCACAAGTGTAAGATATATGCTAATATATTTTCATAATAAACCATAATCTCAAAGGGGTGTGCTTATGAC
>CAVABL010000017.1:0-5867 GCA_963586735.1 Firmicutes bacterium TM09-10 | reverse complement strand
TATGACATTTGCGCAATTTTTGTTTTTGGCAATCGACAAATTGTTTGACGGATCGCAAAACAACAGAAAAATGCTTCGCTTCAAGGACGTGAAGTTCGAGATCGAAACGGATATAGCGTACGGCAGCGACGAGGCGGAAAAACTCGACACGTATTTCTTGAAAAAAGATACGGATGAAAAATATCCCGTGTTTTTCTATATCCACGGCGGTGGATTCGTCGCGGGCGATAAACACTATCGCAGAGGTATCGCAAAGTGGGCGGCGGAAAAAGGATTTTTCGTCGTCAACGTCAACTACGGTCTCGGTCCGAAAGATTTGTTCCCGAAGGGCGTCGTTCACCTCGTGCACGCACTCAATTGGGTGGGCGAAAATGCGCAAAAATATAATCTCGACGTTGACAATATGTGTGTTTCGGGCGACTCCGCGGGCGGTTATTACGCGGCAATGCTTGCTTGCGTTGCAACAAACAAGGATTTGCAGGCAAAATTCGGCGTGTCGACAGACTTAAAATTCCGCACCGCAATGCTCGATTGCGGAATCTACGACGTCGGAGAGGCTCTCGGACAGAAAATGCCGTTTAACCTCACGGACAAAGTCCTTTTCGACTTCACGGGAGTGCACGTCAAGGGGCTCGAAACTTATAAATATCGCGATATGCTTGCGCCGTTTGACTTTGTGGACGAGAATTTCCCCAAAACTTTCATAACATATTCGGAACAGGATATGTTCTGCAAGGGACAAGGACAAAAACTCATCAAGAAACTCAACGACCTCGGGGTGTACGTCGAGGAACATCACAGCACGAAGTTCAACGACAATCACTGCTATCCGCTCAATTGGGATAAGGGCGCTGCAATTGAAAACGTCCGCCTTTGCGGCGACTTTTTGAAGAGAGTCGTAAATAAGGAAGTGTAAAAACATAGATAAGACGATAAAACATGTACGCATCGGCAGGTTGCCGTGCGTATTTGTGTATATAGAGCGTTTTTGAGAATAAAACGCGAAGGAACGGCAAATAGGAAGGGAGTATGGCAAAGGAAAAGAAAGCGAAGTTCTCGCCGAAAGAGACACAGGTCGAACAAATTGACGGGAAATATTCGCAAGAGGAAATCGACAAGGCAACCGAAATAGTCGAGAAGAAAGAAAAGGACAAGGGAATGTCTGTCGTGCAAAAGTTGAGCGTCGTGTGGACAATCGTTTCAACTGTTTACGCTATCGCTTCGACGTGCATGTTCGTGTCGAAAAAGTGGGTGGATTCAACGTACGCGTACGTGTTGGTCGTGATGCTCGTGCTGCTCGTTGCGGCATTCGTCGCGCTCGTCGCACTCACGTTCAAAGACAAGAAGAAACTTCAATCGAACGTAAAAAATTATAAGAAAATTCTCGGCATTTTCAAGGCGTTCGTAAACGTGTTTTTCCTCGCCATATCCGCCGTGTCGATGGCAGGGCTTGCAAGCGGTGAAACGAGTCTCGTCAAGTGGATTGTGTTCGGCGCGACGTTTGTTGTTGCGCTGATGCAACTTGCGTTGAAAATAGCAAAGTTCGCAATGAAACTCGCACGTAAATCCGTCGGCAAAAAATATAAGGTGGAAGTGCAAAAATACGTTGACGGAAAAAAGAAAAAGAAGTCCGTTGCCGACTCGGTCACAGAACATAGCTATAAACAATGACGGCGCAACGTGCGCTTGTAAAACGGTCGATTTGCAAAACTCGATTTTGAGTTTGAGCGCAAAACGGCACTTTAACAATCAAAAACCGACGTGTAAAACGTCGGTTTTGTGTTTTTTTGATTGTTGCTTTCAATCGGCATACCGTTTTTGTGCCGCGGTGCGTGTGCGTTGCGTGGCAATTCAAATGGCGGTTTTGCTCATTCGATTGCAAAAAACTTGTCGATAAGTTCCCACGGTTTGTCGTAATACACGCCGCTTTGAGAGGCGGTTTTTTCGTTGTAAACGCGCCCCTGAACGCTTTGATTTTCGCCGCAAAGAGAGTCGTAAGCAAGGGCGGTTTTCGATGAGAAAAGCATGAACGGCACGGGCTCGCGCGAGTGCGTTCCGAGGGATATGGGCGTGAAGTGGTCGGGCATAACGAGCATCGCGAAATCCTCGCCGCTCTTTGCAAAGTGCGAAACAATCGGGGATATGATTTTTTTGTCGATGAGTTCGATTGCCCGCGTCTTGCCGTCAACGTCTTTTTGGTGTCCGCACTCGTCGGTTGCTTCGAGGTGTACGAAACAAAAATCTTCGCCGTTGTCAAGCGCGTTGATTGCCGCTTGCGCTTTGCCGTCAAAGTTTGTGTTCAACGTGCCGGTTGCGCCCTCAACGTCGATTGAGTTCATGCCGCTGCCTATGGCTATGCCTTTGAGAAGGTCGACAGCACTTATCATTGCGCCTTTCTTGTGGTATTTTTCTTCAAAATTCGGGATTGACGGTTTCGTGCCCTCTCCCCAAAACCAAACAGCGTTTGCCGGATTTTCGCCTCTTGCGACGCGACGCGCGTTGACGGGGTGGTCTTTCAAAATTTCGTAGGAGTTGTAAATGAAGGACGTCAGGTCTTTGCCGAGCGTTCCTTTGGGGAGATAGTCGCCGATTCGCCTGCCGCTGATGTCGTGGGGTGGCGTGAGGCCTTCGTTCGGCTTCGCGTCCGACACGATGAGGCAGTTGCGATAACTGACTCCGCTGAAAAAACGGAATTTGTCGGAGGAAAAATTGTCGATGATTGCGTTCATGAGTTCGCGTGCCTCGTCGTCGCTTATTTCGCCGGCACTGTAATCGAGCATGATTTTGTCCTCGAACGGCTCGTCGTCGGACAAAGTGACGAGATTCGTGCGCATGGCAAGGTCGCCATCCTTCATGTCGATGCCTATCGAGAGGGCTTCGAGCGGACTTCTGCCCGTGTAACAAGCGCGTGCGTCAAAACCCAACGCGCCGAGATTTGCAACGTCGCTGCCCGGTTTGAAACCGTCGGGCACGGTCTCGACAAGTCCTATCAACGCGGTTTGGGCAAGCGCGTCCATGCTCGGAGTGCGCGCGGCTTCGAGGGGAGTTTTGCCGTTGAGCGACGGGATGGGATAATCCGCCATGCCGTCACATAGAACGAGAACGTATTTCATTTTTTGTCTCCTTTGATTTATGATAATTCTTTCACTTGCATTTGTCAAATTTATGTGATAACTTATAATAATAGAAAGAAACGTGTGCACGTCGTGCGTACGTGTGCGGGATGGTGGAGTTTTGGCAAAATCCGTTGACAAAAATCTGAAAAAATTGCCGCTTGGCGCAGTGAAACCTCAAGGCTGGTTGCTTGACGAGATTCTTTTGGCAAGCAATCTGCAGAAGAGAATCGGCTCGCTCTCGGGGCTCGTCAAGGACGGCGAGTGGACGGGCGGCGAAAGTTTGCCGCGCTACGTGCGAGGTTTGATTTTGCTTGCGTGCGCCCTCGACGACAAAACCCTCAAAGAAAAAGTCACGAGTTATATGACACCTATATTTGCCAGCGCAAACGAGGGCGGTGATTTCGGCCCGAAAAATACGCTGTCGATGACGCCGAAAATCGAGGCGGTCAAGACGTTGCTGATATACTACGAGGCAACCGGGAACGAGAGAGTTTTGCCGTTTTTGAAAAAGTTTTTCAAGAGCCAATTCAACACGTATTCGCTGAGCTCGACCTGGTACGATTCGAGGGCGAGATTGCTTGAAGAAATCGGCGCGATCGAGGCGGTTTATAGAGAGACGGATCTTGAATGGTTGCAGGACCTCGGCGAGAAACTTCGCGACAGTTCAAACGACTGGTTCAAACTTGCCGCACACTTTCCGTATAAGAAATCGTATCAGAATTATATCTCACAAACGACACTTAAACATATACAAAAACAGGTTTTAACCTTTGAATCGGTGCAAGAGAGCGCAAAAAAGCGCAAGACGCTCACTCCTCAATTCGCAAACAAACAGTGGAATAAAAAACGTCATAGAGTGGCGGTCGAAACGAGCGGCGTCAACCTTGCAAAAGCGGTGAAATATCCTGCCGTGTACGGAAGATTCATCGGCGACGACAACCTCAAAAATCTGTCGTTGAAACTTGTCGGCGCACTTGAAAAACATCACGGAACGCCGCTCGGAACGTTTGCTTGTGCGCCGAGAATCGCGTCCGTCAAGGGTGTGGGCACAGTGGACGTCGAGGCAGGCGTCGAGATGCTCGAATCGCTTGTGGAAGTCGTCAAAGAAACCAAGGACTATGCACTTGTGGATATGATTGAACGAATCGTGTTCAACCTCGTCGCAGGCGCAAGTTTTGACGATTGCTCCGCCGTGCAGGACACGGTCTATATCAATCAAACCGAAGCGTCGCAAACACGAAAATTGCCGTATGCCGACGAAGATAACGCTTTCTATACGAAAAAGGCGTCAAGGGGTGCGATTGCGCTTTTGAGCGCCTATCCGCTGTTTTTGCAGACGGTGTGTATGCTCAAAGACGACGAACTCAATTTCCTCACGTATGCGCCGTGTACGATGGATATTTCGGTGGGTGGTTGCAACCTCACGCTGTCCGAGCGTACGGGCTATCCGTTCAGAAACGCGGTGGTGTTTAAGGTTGAAAGCGCGGACGGCGAACCCGAAGTCAAAATCAATTTCCGCGTGCCGAAAAATACGTCGATGCAACTGATATCCGGCGGACAAATCGTCGCGAGCGGTACGAAAGAGATTTCAGTCAAATGTATTCTCAAAGCGGGAAGCACGTTCATGCTCAAGATGAATATTCCGCTTACTATCGAGGAAAACGCCGACGGAACGCGCAGTATGTTCAAGGGCAATTTGCTCATGGCTCTCAAACTGCCGTGCGAAACCAAACAGGACGCAAGCGACCGCCGTACGCTGAGTGCGAGATGTACGAAAAAGTGGAACGTCGCGCCCGTGCTGTCCAAAAAAGCAAGCAAAAAGTTGTTGGAAGAGGAAAGATTGGTCGTCAACGAAATCTCAGACGTTCCGTTCAGACAGGAAAATCCGCCCTTTGAACTCAAAATAAGGTCAAAAAACGTTCTGAATTGGGAATACGATTCAAACGGATTTGAACAAATCCCGAAAAAATGCAGTTTCTCCGAGGAAAATCTCGAAAGGACGTACGTTCCGTTCGGATGCACCGTCACGAGAATCGCAAAATTTCCAAAATGCCTCAAATGAAAGGTGATATATGAAAACGCTTGAAAGAAAATACTCGAAAATCGAAAGAGTCGTGGCAAAAGGCAAGTTTTCGGCATGGGTGTATTTGCGCTCGGTGCTGCTTGCAATCATCCTTGGCGGAATAACCGCAGTGATTTGGATTTTCAAAGACAAAATCGAGGGTGTGTTCACAAAGACGACGCCTGCTCAATATCTCACCGACGACGTAATGCGTTGGGTGCTTCTCGGCGTGGGCGTGGTCGTTTTGCTCAGCATCATCGTTCAAACGATACGCCTCAACTCTAAAGAGTTGGTGCTCACTCCCGATAAGGTCGTGTTCAGAGAGGGCGTGTTTAGCGTGCGCTCGGTCGTCGTGCCCCTTTGCGAAATAAAAATGGTGGAAACGAAACAGAATTTCTTTCAACGACTTGTCGGAATCGGCAGCGTGCTCATCGTGTCGGACGCAGAGCAACCCTATCTTGTCAAAAACATAAAATCCCCCGACAGATTGTCGCGCCGCATAATGCGTCAGGTTGACGACGTGAACGAGGCGCAAAGAAGCGGTTTCAACCGTGTGCCGAAAATAAGTCTCACGGGATATGCAAAGTGAAAACGAAATAATGAGAAATGCCGTTTGTGAAAAGCAAGCGGCATTTTTTTGCGAAAAATGCCGAAAAATTGAGGGATATGATTGAGGGATATGATTGAGG
>CAVABL010000016.1:0-14700 GCA_963586735.1 Firmicutes bacterium TM09-10 | reverse complement strand
GGGACACCCACACCCGAACATGATGTGCGGCATACGCCTTGATTGCCACGTCACTGCGTTCCTCGCAATGACATAAGGATAAATTGAAATTGTCCGCTGGCGTACGGAGTGCGCAACACCAAGCAGAGAATTTGGCGAAATTGTGGCAGAAGTTTTGTCCGCAATGTAGTTTGAGCAAGCGGTTTGAGCAAAATTCGTCAAAAAATCAAAAAAGGGGTATTTACATTGAGAAGTTTCTAATGTATAATTACATCAATCTTATCTATTTTAGGGTTGAAGGATCAAAAATATGACAATTCCACTCAGAACTTTTCGTCGCGGTATTCATCCGCCTGCGAACAAGTTTACAAAGGACATACCTCTTGAGCAATTTCCGACGCCTGAGAGGGTTTTCATTTCTCTGTCACAACATATAGGCGCGCCGGCAAAGGCGGTCGTGGCGGTCGGGGATCACGTTGACGAGGGTCAACTCATCGGCGAGGCGAACGGCTTCGTTTCGGCGAACGTGTTTTCCTCCGTATCGGGCACGGTGAAGAGCATATGCACGCTTCCGACGGCAAACGGCGGCGAGGCGACGCACATCGAAATCGAAAACGATTATCTCTACACCAAACGCACGCTTCCTCCCCTCAAAAACCCCTCCAAAGACGACATCATAAAGCGCGTCAAGGACGCGGGCATTGTCGGTATGGGCGGCGCGACTTTCCCCACTCACGTCAAACTTATGCCTAAAGACAAAGTTGACACGCTCATCATCAACGGCGCGGAATGCGAACCGTATATCACGTGCGACTACCGCTTGTTCATCGAAGAGGCGGACACTATTTTGAAGGGCGTGGAACTTTTGCTCACCGCGCTTGACATCGAGCACGCCTACATCGGCATCGAGGCAAACAAGCCGCTTGCAATCAAGCATCTTGCCGAAATCGTGCCAAAGCACGTGGACGTGATGCGCCTAAAAGCAAAATATCCGCAAGGCGCGGAAAAACAACTCATTTACGCCACTACGCACAGAATCGTGCCGACGGGCGAGTTGCCTGCAAAAGTCGGGTGCGTGGTTTGCAACGCTCACACGGCGTACGCAATCGCAAAGGCGGTGTACGAGGGCGAACCGTGCTACAAGCGCGCAATGACAGTCACGGGCGGCGGCGTCAAGAAGAGGGGCAATTTCTGGGTGCGTAACGGCGTGCAATATCAATACATTTACGACGTGTGCAGAGGGGACAAGAGCGAGGAAATCACTCGCAAGGTCATAAGTGGCGGTCCTATGATGGGCTTTGCGCAAGCGTCGCTTGCTCCTGCCTGCACGAAGGGCTCGTCCTGCTTGCTGTTTATGACGGACAAGGAATTCAACACGAATCCGACGACTCCGTGCATAAGTTGCGGCAAGTGCATAATCAACTGCCCGATGTCCCTCGTTCCGAGAGAACTTGAAAAAGCAGTCGAAAAAGACGACTTCGAGGGCGCGTTCAAAATGGGCGTGCTCAACTGCATAGAGTGCGGCGCGTGTTCCTACTCGTGCCCCGCAAAGCGTCCGCTCGTTCAGGCTATGCGCCTTGCGAAAAAAGAAATTAAATCAAGGGGGATAAAGTGATATGCCGAAATACATCGTTTCATCGTCCCCACATATATCCACCACGTTCACGACGAGGAAGATGATGCTCGACGTCATCATCGCGCTCATCCCGGCGACAATCGCAAGCGTTTTGCTTTACGGTTTCTATCCGCTTTGCATGATGATTCTTTGCGTCGGCACGTGCGTGTTTTCCGAATGGCTGTTCAACGTCATCGGCAAACGCTTTCAAAGCGTCGGCGATTTGTCGGCGGTGGTCACGGGCATGATTCTTTCGCTCAATCTGCCGCCCGTCGTGCCGTTTTACGTGCCTATCGTGGGCGGATTCTTTGCAATCGTCATCGTGAAAATGCTCTTTGGAGGCATCGGCAAAAACTTCGCGAACCCGGCAATCACCGCTCGTATATTCCTTATGTTGTGCTGGACGGGCGTTATGACGAGTTTCGTGTCGCCAATCACGCTTGACAACGGCGCGAATCTGTTCTCGTTTTTCGGCAACGCGGTCAACATCGACATAAGCGCAATCACGAGCGCGACTCCGCTTGCAAGCGTGAAGAGTTCCGTTTCAAGCGGCGCAAATCCGGCAGAGGGGCTCAACGCTCTCGATATGTTCCTCGGACGTATCGGCGGCAGCGCGGGCGAGGTCAGCACGATTGCAATCCTCATCGGCGGCGTGTATCTGCTTGTGCGCAGAGTCATCGATTGGCGTATTCCCACTCTCTATATCGGCTCGGTCGTGGTGTTCACGGCAATCTTCTTTGCAAAGAGCGGATACGTCGGAGAGTATATTTGGACTTACATTCTCGGCGGCGGTCTTATGTTCGGCGCGTTCTTCATGGCAACCGACTACGCCACTTCGCCGAAATCTTGCCTTGCGGTCGTCATATACGGCGTGGGACTCGGTTTTTTGACGGTTATTTTCAGAAAATTCGGAACAATGAACGAGGGCGTTTCGTTTGCGATTTTGCTCATGAACATCCTCACTCCGCTCCTTGACAAGATTATGCCGAGAGTTTTCGGCGCACCGAAGAAACTCAACGTCGCAACCCACGTCAAGAGCAAGAATAAAGAAGCGTTGGAGGGAGGCAAAAATGACTGATGAATTGTTGAAAAACGCCCCGACGTCAAACGAGGAATCCTCAAACGCGCAAAACGACGCCACAAAGGAAACGACAAGCGTGAACGACGCCGCTCACGTTGAAAAAGACGGCGCAAAAGAGGCTTCGTCGAAACAGAAAGGCAAAAAGAAAGTCAAACTCGGCGACGTTGCAAAATGCACGATAGTGCTCACCGTCATCGCGCTCGTGGCAGGAATTCTGCTCGGCGTCATCAACTGGGTGACCTACGTCGACCCCGACGGAGTGATTGCCGATAAATGTACGGCGGCGTTCGGCTCGGAAACATCCGTGAAGGACGAAAAACTCGCCTCCTACGACTACGACAAAAACAACTACGTCGAATCCTGCTTTGTGGCGAAAAACGGCGACGAAATCGTCGGATATTGCTACTACACTGTGGGCGGCGGCGCAAAGGACGGCTCAATCGAACTGCTCGTTTTCATCGACAAGGACGGCGTGATAAAGGATATCACCGTCTACGAACAGGGCGAAACCGCAGGATATTTCGACAAAGTCGAAAAGGCAAATAAATCGAAGTACGTCGGCTTGAACGCAAAGACTATCAAGAAACTCGAACTCGTCAAAAACAAATCCGAACTCGAGGACGGGCAGGTCAGCGCGGTCAGCTCGGCAACTTACACTTCAACCGGCTATCACAACGCAATAGCGGCGGCGGTGTATGCGTTCAGAACTTATTGCGAGGAGGCGTGATATGAAAGGAAATTCCAAACTTAAAATCGTCACCAACGGCATACTCGCGCAAAATCCGACGTTCAGACTGGTTTTGGGTATGTGCCCGACGCTCGCAATCACCACAAGCGCGTTCAACGGCTTGGGTATGGGACTTGCGGCAACGCTCATCCTCATATGCTCGAACGCTCTCGTGTCGCTGTTGAGAAAAGTCATTCCCGACAAGGTGCGCATCCCGGCGTACGTGCTCATCATCGCAACGTTCGTCACGCTCCTCGAGATGATTCTCAAAAAATTCGTTCCGACGCTTTATAGCGCGCTGGGCATCTATCTTCCGCTCATCGTCGTCAACTGCATCATCCTCGCAAGAGCAGAGGCGTTTGCAAGTTCAAACACCGTGGGCGACAGCATCCTCGACGGCTTGGGAATGGGACTCGGATTCACGCTCTCGCTCACCTGCCTCGGCTTCGTAAGAGAACTCATCGGCAGCGGCACAATCTTTGCAGGCTCGCTCGGTTCGCTCTCTTTCGGAATCTCGCTGGGCGCGGCAAGAAACTACTCGCTTGCGTTCTTCGTGCTCCCCGCAGGCGGATTTTTGACGCTCGGTCTTGCAATGGCACTCGTCAATTGGGTGAGCGACAAAAAAGCGAAAAAGAAACAACTCGAAGCGGAAAAAACCGCTCAGAATATCGAAAACGCAAAATCTGCGCTCGAACAAGAACAACAAGGGGAGGCTGAATGATGGAATACTTTTTGCTTATAGTCGGTGCGATGTTCGTAAATAACTTCGTCCTCAGTCAGTTCCTCGGCATATGCCCCTTCCTCGGCGTTTCCAAAAAGACGGACACGGCTCTCGGCATGGGACTTGCGGTCACGTTCGTCATGGGCGTGGCAAGCGTGTTCACCTGGTGCGTGCAAAAAGCACTCGTCGCGCTCGGCGTGGAATATTTGCAGACGATTGCGTTTATCCTCGTCATCGCGGCACTCGTGCAACTCATCGAAATGGTGCTCAAAAAGTATATGCCTGCGCTGTATAGCGCGCTGGGCGTGTACCTTCCGCTCATTACGACCAACTGCGCGGTGCTCGGCGTTGCAATCCTCAACATCGACACCTACGGCGTGGCAAGCGGAATAAGTCTTTTGCAATCTTTCCTCAACGGCACGTTCAGCGGCGTCGGCTTCCTCATCTCGATTATGCTCCTTGCGGGCGTGCGTGAAAAAATGGACCTCGACGCAGTGCCGAAACCGTTCAGAGGCTTTCCGATTACGCTCATTTCGGCAAGCATACTCAGTATGGCTTTCGTGGCGTTTGGCGGACTCATCTCGACTTCGGGCGCAGTGAGTTTGTTGTTCCAATGAGGAGGTGACGCATATGTGTGATTTTGTTTCGGCTGTCAATCCGATGACTATCTTGTATTCAACGCTGGTTCTGCTCGTTCTCGCTCTCGTTTCGGGCATTATGCTTGCGGTGCTCGGCAAAAAACTCGCCGTCCACGAGGACGAACGTATCAATCAGGTGCGCGAAAAACTCTCGGGCGCAAACTGCGGCGGTTGCGGCTATGCGGGTTGCGACGCGTTTGCAAAAGCGGTCGTCGAGGGTAAGGCGGACATCAATTCCTGCGCGGCGACTTCGGCTGCGAATAAAAAGGCTATCGCCGACATAATGGGACAGAGCATAGACGCCGAAGAAACGATGATCGTCGTTGCCTGCAAGGGCGGAAAAAACGCCGCGGATAAGTACGAATATATGGGCTACGGCAATTGCAGAAGTATGGAATTGCTCGGCGGCGGAAGAAAACAGTGTAAATGGGGTTGCCTCGGCATGGGCTCGTGCGTGGACGCTTGTCCGTTCAGCGCAATGGGCGTCGGCGAAGAGGGCTACGCAAAAGTGAACGGCGAAAAATGCGTCGCTTGCGGAAGATGTATCAACGCTTGCCCGAAACGCCTCGTCAAGAGAATCCCCGCAACCGCAAAATATTATGTCGCTTGCTCGAACTGCCTCAAAGGCGCAAAAGACGTGCGCGCGGTGTGCAAAGTGGGCTGCCTCGGTTGCGGACTCTGCGCAAAGGTTTGCCCGAACGGCGCAATAACGATTCAAAACAATCTTGCCGTGTTTGATTATTCAAAGTGCACGGGTTGCGGACTTTGCGCGTCAAAGTGCCCCTCGAAGTGTATTTTGGAAACTCACCCCGACAACAAATGATTTGCACGGCAAATCTCGGCAAATAAAGCGTACTTGAAAAATTTTACTATATAAGCGGGAAAAGAAAAAAAGAAATCGAATCAATTGTCCTCACGGACACGGCGCAAGCCGCTAGGAGAATTATATGGAAAAAATAGCGATTATCGACATTGGCTCAAACTCTGCAAGACTCGTGTTGGTCAACGTGCTTGACGGCGGTTATTTTGTCGTCTTTGACGAACTCAAAGAGACCGTGCGACTCGGACAGGATATGGACTGGGACGGTTTCATCAAACCGCAGCGCATTGCGCAGACGATAAAGACGCTTACTATGTTCCGCCGTTTGTGCGACGCAAACAAGGTGGATAAAATCTTCGCTTATGCGACGGCTGCCGTCAGACGCGCCAAAAATCAAAAGAGTTTCCTCGACGAAGTCGCAATGACTTGTGGCATAAAAATCAAGGTTCTTTCTCCCGAAGAGCAGGCGATGCTCGTCTATCAGGGCGTCATCAACTCGATGGATATACCCAAAGGCTTGATTATGGAAATGGGCGGCGGCTCAACCAATCTCATCTATTACAACAGAAGAAACCTCATGCACTTTGAAACCTTGCCGTTCGGCGCGGTTACGCTCACGGATTTGTTCAAAAACGATTCGTCCACTCCGCAAGAGCGCGCAAGAAAAATCGAGGAATTCATCGGCGAACAACTCAACAAAATCAGTTGGCTCGACAGCATCGAACCCGATACCGCGTTCGTCGGCGTGGGCGGAAGTTTCAGAAACCTCGGCAGAATCAGCCGCCTAATCAAAAAATATCCTTTCAACATGACGCACAACTATGAGTTGCCCGTCACGGAATTTGAAAATATCTACAACACAATCAAAAAACTCGACCTCAACAGCACGATGAAAATCAAGGGACTTTCAAGCGGCAGAGCGGATATATTCCCGAGCGCGCTTGCGGTGATGAAAGCGGTGCTTTCTCGCTTCGATTTTCAGAAAATCACAATCAGCGGTTGCGGTTTGAGAGAGGGCGCAATGTTCCGCTATGCAGTGCCCGGCGTCAACGAAAGACCGCTTTCGGACGTGCTCGGTCACTCGATTTATACGCAAATGAAGTATCACGACCTCAATATTGCGCACGCAGAACACGTTTATAACCTCTCGATTCAACTCTTCAAACAACTCAAAGTGCTCCACAAAATGCCAAGAGTTTACGTCAGAGTGCTCAAAATCGCCGCGCTTTTGCACGACAGCGGTATGAGAATCAAGTTCTATAACCACCAACTCCACTCGGCGTACATCATCCTCAACAGCAACCTCTACGGCGTGCCGCACAAGGATATCGTCGTGGCGGCGTTTGTCGCGGCAGGACATAGAAAAGCCGAAAACGCTCGCGACGAAATCATCAAATATAAGGATATGCTCACGCAAGAGGACGTGGACGCAATCAGAAAACTCAGCGTCATCTTGCGCATCGCGGAAAGTTTTGACAGAAGTCAGAGCGGCGTCGTCACGGGCATAAACTGCGACGTGCTCGGCGACAGCGTTATCGTCAAAACCGAATGCGAAAACGGCGGTGATTGCACCCTCGAAGTCAAAGACGCAATGGGCGCGGCGGCGGAGTTTAAGGCGGCGTACGGCAAAAACCTCGAAATTCTGTGAGAAAACAATCGAAAACGGCATAGTATGAACGACTTTTCCGATCACGTCATTCTTGCGTCGGCATCCCCTCGCCGAAAGGAAATCCTTGACGAAATGGGAGTGAAATGCGAGATTATCCCCGCAAATATAGACGAGAGTGAAATAAAATCTCTTCTTCCGTGGGTTCTCGTCAAAAAACTTGCAAAAGCAAAGGCGGAACACGTTGCATGCAAGCATGAAAACGACACCGTCATCGCGGCGGACACGATTGTCGTGCTCGACGGCAAAGTGTACGGAAAACCCCACGACAGAGAGCGTGCGTTTGAGATGATAAAAAAACTCAACGGGCGTACGCACATCGTGTATACGGGCGTTTGCGTTGCGTGCAGGGGAAAAGAGGTGATATTTTGCGACAAGTCGCTAGTCACGTTCAAAAACCTTACGGACGAGCAGATTTGCGACTATATCGACGAGTGCAAACCCTTTGATAAGGCGGGCGCGTACGGAATTCAGGACAAAAGAATAGTTGAAAAATACAGCGGCAGTTATACGAACATAATGGGACTGCCAAAAGAAAAACTCGGCGACGTTCTCGCCGAAGTCGGAGCGGCAAATGGCAATCATTGAACTTTCCATTGACCTTGGAAGCAAGTTTATCACAATTTACCAAAAGGGCATAGGACTCGTGTTGCGCGAGCCTGCCATCGCTATTGCGACAAAATCGCGCAATCGCCTTGAAATCCGCGACGCAGGATATAGGGCGGAAAGCGTCATGACCGGCTCGCTCGGCGGCGCAAGAGTCATCGCGCCTATCAAAGAGGGCATCATCGTCGACGAAGAAATGGCGGCTATGCTCCTCAATTACTTCCTCAAAAAGATTGTCCCGGACGGCATTTTTATGCCGAGAATCAAGGCTATCGTGTCGATTTGCGAATCCTCGTCGGGCTCGGACAGACGCGCGGTGGAAAAATGTTGCCTCAAAGCAGGCATAAAAGAGGTCACCCTCGTCGAATCGGGGTTGAGTTTGCTTGCCTACACCAACAGTATCGGCGGTCTTTTCGTGGACATCGGCGGCGGAAAAACCGAGATTTCGGCAGTCACCAATCACGGCATCGCAACCGGATGCTCCGTCAACATCGCCGGCGACGCTTTCAACAACGCAATCATCGACAGTCTGTATATGAATTACGGCGTTAAAGTGGGCGAATTTACAATTGAGAATCTCAAAAAATCCGCGCTTTCGTTTTACGTTAACGACGAGGGCAGTTATGCCGTCAGCGGCGGCAGTGCGGACGGCTCTCCTCGCTCGCTCTACGTCACCGCGGAGCAAATGCGCAACGCCGTCATTCCGCTTGTGGACGACATAATCGAAGTTATAATGTCCGTTCTCAACCAAACGCCGCCCGAACTTTCCGCAGAGATACTTCGCAAAGGCATTTTCGTGTCCGGCGGCTCGCTTCACATCCCGGGGCTTATCGATTATCTCGAACAAGCGCTCGAACTTCCCGTCACGCCGCTCAAAGACATCGAGAACGCGATTGCCATAGGCGGCGCGAGGTTCTTTGAGGAGCGCAACTTGTTAAGCGATATGTTGGGCGTTAAACTCTATTAAAGCGCACTATTGAACGAATAACGTTGTCAGAGGCATACGCGGTCAACCCATTTAAGCACAGTAAGTTGCCGTTCGGATGCCTCTTTTTCTATAAAAAAACGCTCAATTCAGAGCGTTGTCGTTTCCAATCAAAAAATCGGCGGTGCAGTTGAACACGGCGCAAATTTGTTTGAGTTGATAAAGCCGTGGTTCCTGAACGCCGGAAAGCCATTTGCTTATCGTGCCTTGTGTTGTGCCGACGGCATTTGCAAGCGATTCCTGCGTGAAACCCTTTTCTATCATTAATTCTTTCAGATTGTCTTTGAATTGCATAGACATATTGTATGCACGGTATTCGATTTGGAATTGACATATTCGAAAACGAATGTTATAATGATGTAAATAAAATACATTTTGTATTTTTTGAATTTACGGAGGGAAAATTATGAAAAAGTTTTTTGCACTTTTAGTTGTTTTGCTAATTTGCGTGACGACGCTCACTTTTGTCGCTTGCAACGATGACAAGGATGAGTTTTCGGAATATGCAAAAATAACTTTGCGTTCGGATATGACTCTTGACGAAGTGAAGGAAGCATTGAAAGAAGTCGAAATTTTCACAATGCAAACATGCGGCTTGGACGGAACGGTTGCATACGAGTATACATGGGCGCGCAACGGGTACTCATGCGTTCTTCCCGAAAGGTATTACGGAGCACTGTTTTTTGAAGGAAATATGTATTACGGAATTTTCTTTGAAGGAGACGAGGAGGACATAGAAGTCGTTGACTGCACGGGGTACGAAACGATTTATTCACAAAACGAAAAAACCGATGTCGAAGCATATCTCGATGTTTTGTATGAGTTGATGGGAGAAAACGAATATACCATAAAGGGCAATGTCGTCACTGTGGGAGTAAAAGATGACAGCGGCGCGGTTGTCGGTCAATATATCGCCAAAAACTTTAATGCGACAAGGTTGGAAATTCCTGCAAAATATAAGGACACTTACAAAACGCTTAAACCGACCACGACGGTGCTTGTGTTTGAGGATATCGACGAAAACACTTGCATGCTGTCAAAAATAAACGTGCCGCTCAAATCGCTGCAAATTCCCGAAAAGAACAACGGAAAAACCGTGACGAAAATCGATATTTCAGGTCATGCTGAGAAATTGACGATTCCCAAAACAGTCAAAAATATTTTTGGATTGAGTGAGTACAACAGCATCACGTATCTCGGCACAAAAGAGGAATGGTATTCAAACGTTTCGACGGGATGCTTACAAGTACAGTGTGACATCGTTTGCACGGACGGCACTATAAACAAGGGCGACACGCGTCCGACGGCATAGTGATGGTTTGGATGATTGCGACAAACTCAACTTGTTTGCCGCAATCATAACTTCTTTTGACAAAGAAAATCCAAAATCGGCAGAAACAGACATCTATATGCGGTGTCTGTTTTTTATTATGAGAATATGAGAAAAATCGTTGTTACATCGGGCAAAGGCGGCGTCGGAAAGACAACCGTCACGGCAACTCTCGGGCGAAAACTTGCCATTGCGGGATTCAACGTCGCGCTTGTGGACGGCGACGTGGGGCTCAACAATCTCGACGTCGTGACGGGCATCGAAAGACGAGTCGTGTATGACATAAGCGACGTGATTCAGGGGCGGTGTCGTGTGTTTCAGGCACTCGTTTGCGACGTTGAAAGCCCGATGAAGATTTTGCCCTCGTCAAGAGATTGCTCGCAAATCACCGCGCAAGCGTTCAGAAACGTCGTGGACGGACTTTGCGAGTTCGATTTTGTCATCGTGGATTGTCCTGCAGGCATCGAGCACGGATTTCATAGGGCGGTTTCGGCGTGCGAGGAGGCGATCGTGGTGACAACCCCGTCGGCATCGGCGATAAGGGACGCGGACAAGGTGATAGGGCTGCTTGCAAGTTATCGAATGAGGGACGTGTCGCTTGTCGTCAACAGGGTGCGCGCGGATATGATTGCAAGGGGCGAAATGCTGTCGGCAAGCGAGATAAGTTCGCTTTTGCATATTGTGCCGATCGGGGTGATTCCCGACGACGATATGATTGCGCTGTATCAGCAACTCGGCAAGATTCCCGAGCACGCGCCGTCCAATCGAGCGTACGACCACCTCGCAAAAAACGTGGCGCATTGCAGCAAGGTGTTCGTTGACGTCGCGCCCAAAAGACGATTTCGGAGGTTCAGATGAGAGCAAACAAAGAGATTGCAAACCGAATGCGACAGATGTTGACAAACGACAAAATCGGCATAAAGGAAGGATTTTCAACCGCTCTCGAAAACGACGTGAACAACGTTTTGCGCGACTATTTTGCATTGGACAAAGTTGCAAAAGTCAAGGTCGAGCAGGATGAAAACGGTCGATATAAAATCACCGTCGAGGCAACGGCAACGAAAGTCAAACAGTTTCAAACGACGCTCGACTTGCAAAGACTTTGAAGGTTTTTTTTGCGTGTGCGTCGGAGCGGGGCATATTTTGCCACATTGAAGAATAGAGTTTATTCGAGGTGGTAAATATGGAATTTGATGAAACCAAAAAACTCGACGTTGAAATCACGAAAAACGACTTCGTGGAAAACCGAATCGGAAAAAAGAAAAGACTCAAAACGGGTGCGTTCGACGCTTTGGACATTGCAATCGTGCCCGTTGCAATCGGCGTGTTCGTGTCGCTCGGGTTTTTGTTTGCAAACATTTTCAGGGCGACTTCAATCGTCGAAACGTTGTCAAATATTTCAAGCGCAATGTCGCTAATTTGACAAAACAAGGGGTTTACATCGTTGAAATTCAAAGTTAATCCTCTCTTTTTTGCGTTTGCTCTTGCGCTCGTCGCTTTCGGGCATGCGCTTGATTTTGCCTTTGAGGCGGTCGCGCTTTTCTTTCACGAGGGGGCGCACGCGCTCATGGCAAGGACGAGAGGATTCGTCGTCAAAAACGTCGTGCTTTTGCCGTATGGGGCAATGATGAGCGTTGGCGAAAACTTTGACAAAACCACAAGCGTGCTCGTCGGGCTTGCGGGACCTTTGTGCAATCTTTTGCTTGCGCTCGTCATCCTCGGCGTGTGGTGGATTTTTCCCCGCGCTTATCCCTATACGATTGGTTTTTTGCAAGCGAATTTGTCGCTCGGACTTTTCAATCTGCTTCCCGTCTATCCGCTTGACGGCTCGAGAGTCGTGCTCGGCTTTTGCAAAAACAAACTCAAAGCAATCAAGGGATTGCAAATTGCGGGCATCGTTTGCTCGTTTTTGTTTTTGGCACTTTTTGTCGGCTCGTTTTTCTTCGGGCTGAATTTTTCGTTCGGCATAATCGCCGTGTTTCTCTTTTACGGCGCAACGTTTGCAAGCAAGGACGAAACATATTCGAGCGTGCTTGACGTGACGTGCAAAAACTATGCTCTCGGCGTTGAGAAAAAAAGAATCGAAATATCGCAAAACACGCCCGTTTTGCGCCTTTTTCACCACGTCGGAAGAGCGTCGAAAACGACGTTCGACATCGTTGACGACGACGGAAAAGTTTTGAAAACGCTGTCCGAGGAAGATTTGAAAAAAATTGCCGTCAAAACGAAACTCACGAAAGGGATCGGCGAATCGTTGAAAATTTCAAACGAGCGATAATCGAAAAATATCGCGCCTGTTTCGGTGAAAAATTTTGCGCCGTTGCGCGCTTGTCGCCATCCTGCTATTGACTTTTGCGCGCGCGCATAATAAAATAACTATATTGTGCGCGCGGATTCGACATACGGACGACGTCGCTAAAACGCGTACGCAAACGAGAGGGTACTCTTGCGCGTGCGATTGCGCAAGACAAGACCGAATCCAAATTTGACGAGGACGGAAATTATGAAACAATACGAGTATTTTGCGGCGGATTACCGCACGGGCAAAAAGCAGTTGAAAAGACGGTTTGCTTGCGATATGGTTGCGCTTTTTGAAAAGGAAAACGCCTCGATAAACGACGTGCGCGCAGGTCGAAAAGTCCTCAAAGCAAAGTATACAGCGGACAAAAAATCCCTCAAAAACGAAAGCAAAAAACTTGAAAAATCCTTCCGTAAAGACTTCGGTATGTTGCGCCGTCCGATTATGGCGGACGTGTTCGACTTCTTTGAAGAGGATAGGGCGGAGCCAAACGGCAGAACGCCTTTCAACGACGAGATTAAGGTCGAAAAAGACGTCGTTTTCAAGAGCGTCGACGGCAAAAAACTCGTCATGGACGTTTACTATCCGTCTCATCCCGTTGCCGAAAAATCGCCGTGCGTGCTCGATATTCCCGGCGGAGGATGGATGATTCACAACCGTTTGCGTCGTGACGGCTATGCAAGATGTTTTGCCGCAATGGGCGCGGTGGTCGCCGTCATCGACCATAGACTTTGCCCAGAAGTTTTCTTCCCCAAAGACCTCGAAGACTGCGTTGACGCCTATAACTTCCTTTGCGACAACGCAGACAGATTTTCAATCGACAAGGATAATATCGTCGTCACGGGCGACTCGTCGGGCGGACACCTCACGGCGTGCCTCGGCATTGCCGCAACGGATGAGGAATACGCAAAATCGCTCGGAATTGCGACGACAAAAACGAAACCGACGGGACTTATCTTCGTCAGCGGCGCGTTCAGTTTCGAGGTGATGTATCGCATTCCGTTCACGAACGCGTTTATTGTGCGATACTTTTCGGGACAAAAGAGCAGAAAAGCGTTCAGAAATTGGGAGTTTTATAAGCAAAGCGATCCGTACAACTATCTCAACGCAAATCTTCCGCCTTGCTACAACAGCGGCGGAATGACGGACCTTCTTTGCCTCGGCGAAGCAAAGCGTATGAGCGAGGCTCTAACGAAAGTCGGCGTGAAAAACGAGTATACGGTGGGCAAAAATCTTTTCAGATCCGACCACTGCTACGTGTTGCGCTTTCCGTTTGCCCCCGCAAGAAAGGACGCGCTCGCGCTTTATAACTGGTATTTCAGACTTGAAAAGGATCTCGGCGTCGATATGAGCGAGGGATATAAGAGAGTGGAAACGTTTATGACGCAATATAAAAAAGCGTTGAAAGGAGAGATTGAGTGCTGACGGTTGCTGTCGGAGACGTGATTGAAGGCGAAGTTTGCGACTTTGCAAGCGAGGGCGAAGGAATCGTGAAAATCGGCTCGTACGCCGTTTTCGTGCCGTTTGCAATAAAGGGCGAGATTGTGCGCGCCCGCGTTTGCCATGCAAAAAAAGACTACGCTTTTGCCGAACTTATCGAGGTTGAAAACCCCTCTCCCGACAGAATCAAACCGAAATGTCCGTATTTTGCCGCATGCGGCGGTTGCGACTTGCAACACGTTTCAAGAGATTGCCAACTCAAAATAAAAAAAGCAAGCGTTGAAAACGCCTTGAAAAAGACGGGCGGGCTTGATGTCGCCGTCAAAGACGTCGTTCGTCTAAACGACTGGGAGTACCGCAACAAAATCGCACTTCCGTTTGGCTATAAGCGCAAGACCGGCAGGGTGACGCTCGGATTTTTTGAGAAACGTACCCACAAAGTCGTGCCTATTAAGTGGTGTGCTTTGCACGGCGAGTGGGCGGCAAAACTCATCGAAATCGTCACCGATTGGGCAAATTTTTACCATATTAGCGTTTACGACGAGACGAAAGGCGAGGGCATTTTGCGACACGTCGTTGCAAGGAATCTCGATACGTTGTCGGTGACGCTTGTCACAAATTCGAGTTTCGTGCCGAAAATTGCCGAACTTTGTCAAAATCTCGAAAAAGAGTTCCCGGGCGTGTGCGTGTATTTGAGCGAAAATACGAAAAATACGAACGTCATTTTCGGAAAATCCGTAAGGCTCGTTTTTGGAAAAGAGAAAAAACAAAACCTCGGCGCGTTTGACGCAAT